>NZ_AP019547.1:601660-902490 GCF_013168275.1 Candidatus Nitrotoga sp. AM1P
GTAGGCTCGGCCATCGGCCAACTTTACTGTGGCACCAGAAGCATTTTCAATCACGTGGTAGTTAGTAACTACATGGCCAGCGTCATCCCAGATGAAGCCGGAGCCTGTCCCTTTAGGTACGGCAAAGACGTTGCGTGTCCACGCATCGCGCACCAGCGCGGCGGTGGAAATAAATACTACCGAGTTGCGGGATTTTTCGAACAATTCGATAGTGCTTTTTTCATCGGCGGCTAGATCACCCCGGGCAGTAACCGCACGAGGTTGACCTTTAGAGGGAGTCCATAGTGATTCGATGGCTGGCAACAGTGTCCATAACAGCATCAATGCCGCTACCATTATGACAATGGCCACTAGACGGCGGTAAAATGGATCGTATGTTTTTCGACTGGGTTCAATATCCATGAGTCAATACCGGTCAGCTAATAAATCCTTTTCATCCGAGCTGCATTGTTACGCCCCATACAGTTTATGGCAAAATTCCAAACTTTATCATTGACTGTTCAATCAAAGGTCTGAATTGTTCAGGACACGGGTATTCGCGCTGACCGGGTGAGATACGGTTCGGAGCTTGTCGAAGCTGCAAACCATTAAGTTCCTTAACGTGAGCAATCCAGCAACTTTTTACAACTACTTTGTGAATGCTACGAATATCATCTTGAATCTGCTTATAAGTTGCCATTTACTCTCCTTAGAGAAATAAAAAATGCTCACATCACTGAGAGCTGCATATTTATTTGTGCTGATGAGGTGAAAAATCGTCGGTTTACTGATCTCAAATGGAATCCATTTCCGAGATAAATCCGAGAAAAAATGCAAAGAATAATGGCCTGATTTACTACAAGCCATTGTTTTATTTGGCGTCCCCAACGAGATTCGAACTCGTGTTACCGCCGTGAAAGGGCGGTGTCCTAGGCCTCTAGACGATGGGGACTAAAGGGCTTGGTGATGCCATTTTGGTGGAGATAAGCGGGATCGAACCGCTGACCTCTTGCATGCCATGCAAGCGCTCTCCCAGCTGAGCTATACCCCCAAAATGTGCGCGCATTATAATGATCGAGCCTATCCTTGTAAAGCTGAATACCTGGTATGTGCTAAAGATGTCGTGCTATACGCGCCAATACGACCTCGCGTGAAAACAGCATTAATACTGCATCTACCGAGGGTGTCTGGGTTTGCCCAGTGAGCATTACGCGCAACGGCATAGCTAACTTAGGCATTTTCAAGCCATGCTTATTTACTATTTCCTTAATTACTACCCCAATCGCTACCGCTTCCCAAGTTACATCTTTCAGGCGCTCCACCAGTTCCTGCAAAGCAGGTATCGCTTCAGCAGACAGTTGGGCATTCAGCAATTCCTGATTGGGATGCAAGTCGATATAAAATACTTCTGCTGCATCTGCCAATTCGTTGAGAGTGACGACTCGTTCTTTATAAAGGGCAATTATGGCCTCTAGTGCAGGTACGGCGCTCACCAATACGCCCCGTGCTTCCAAGCGCGGACGTGTTAGCGCAGCAAGCCGCGTATTATCGGCCTGCTTTATATAGTGCTGATTGAGCCAGTTTAATTTCTCTGTATTAAATTGTGCCGCAGAGGGCGTGATATGGTCGAGGTCGAACCACGCACAAAACTGCTCCACCGAAAAAACTTCATCATTACCGTGTGACCATCCCAGTCTTGCCAGGTAATTAATCACTGCCTCCGGCAAATAACCCTGTTCATCATATTGCATCACGCTAACTGCACCATGACGCTTGGACAGTTTCTGCCCGTCGTCACCTAATATCATCGACAGATGTGCGTACTGCGGCACATTGGCGCCCAATGCCTTGAGAATATTGATCTGACGTGGCGTATTATTGACATGGTCATCGCCGCGTATCACGTGCGTAATGCCCATATCCCAATCATCCACTACTACGCAAAAATTGTAGGTAGGCGTACCATCAGCACGAGCAATAATGAGATCATCTAGCTCTTCATTATCAAATTCAACAAGCCCTTTCACCAAATCTTTCCACGTTACCAATCCTTTAGCAGGATTCTTGAAACGCACCACGGGCATCGTTTCAGCAGGTGGTTCAGGCAGTATCTTGCCGGATTCTGGGCGCCAGCGACCGTCGTAACGGGGTTTTTCACCACTTGCACGTTGGGCATCACGCATAGTTTCCAGTTCACTTGGTGAGGCGTAACAGTAATAGGCTAACCCCTGCGCCAACATATGCTGAATCACCTCTTTATATCGCTCCATACACTGCATTTGATAGAATGGGCCTTCGTCATAACTCAGATTAAGCCAAGCCATGCCATCTAGAATGGCTTGCACCGCCTCCGGTGTGGAACGTTCTACATCAGTATCTTCAATGCGCAAGATAAAAGTGCCATCATGCTTACGGGCATAAGCCCAAGAGAATAGTGCAGTGCGGGCTCCGCCGATATGCAGATAACCCGTGGGGCTAGGGGCGAAACGAGTACGTATGGGCATAATTTTTAATCAGTAATTTTAGTCAGAACAGAAGGCACATTTTACGCCACCCTGCCGCTCACACTACTATCAAAGTTAGGATTAAATAGATTTACCCAGTCTTGCAGCATATAAACTGTCCGTTTTTGATTTCTCTTTTTTCAAATCATTGCGACGGATTTGCGTAGCGGCTGAGAGTTGTTACAAAAGCAAACATCCATATATTTACCAATGACAGCCTCTAATTTTTGAAAGCTGGCGAATGTTCCATGACGTAGGCGTAGCTTGCTGTTCACTTTGGGTCCAACATAGTATTTTCCAACTCAGGTATGAGCCTGAAGCAGTTACGGACTTAATGATTTGATGGTGCGGGTTGGTCGGGTTAAAAATAAAGTTTAATGGATTTTTGCTAATCGGTTTTGAGTTTATTTTTTATGATTCCAGTCTCAAGAATTGGTGCTTTTCCGGTGTCGTTTTTCGATCAGTTATGCCCGGCGTTTTGGTTTTACAAAACCTTCAAATAATTCACTCCTGGCGCGTTGCATTTCCTGGGCCGCAGCCAAGTCTGTTTTAGACTACGCAAGCGCCTGCAAAGCTTCCAGCGTGATGCCCTTTTTGAGGGTGACCCAACCCTTTGTCTTCAACTGCACCCAGCACTCCAGCGGAGTTTTCACATCCTCGTCTTTATAGCGCTTTATGATTTTGCCTTTCGGGCTAATGATCTCGGTCGCAAACATGAACGGGCGGTGAAAATTGAGCCATGGATTGAACGTTTCCTGATAGAACGCATTGATAGGTTTAGCGTACTTCTGGGGGATATGTTCGTAGCCCATGTGCATGCGCACCACACTGGCATTCTTGCTCTCTGCCAGCGCGTTATTGTTACTGTGGCGCGAGCGCGATTTGGTTTGTTCGATGCGCAGTTTCTCAAGGATTCTCGCCACTGGGCCGTTGATGTACTCGGAACCGTTGTCCGAGTGAAAGCCCAAAATCACAAACGGGAATTGTTCGATGATTAACTCCAGTACGGGCAACAAAAATGCCTCGCTGATACCCTGCACGCACGCCTCGACTTGCCACTGGCTCACAGCGTCAACGCAGGTGATGTGATATACGCCCTTGATGCCGTCAAGATCGCCCTGGTGGACGGTGTCGATACGCACAGAACCGACCCTCCCATTGGGGCGTGGCACTTTGCGTACTCCGATGGAATTGCGCACCGGATGGGTCTTGATGAAAATCACCCGCAAGGCTTGATAACCCGTGCTTTTGCGCAGGTGCGAAACAGACAACGTAGATAGCCGCTCATAACGTGTATCGCCATAGACGCTGTAAGCACGCGGCAAGCGGTGCGCTATTGCCGGGCCACACGCGTCTTCATTGGCTTTGTCCCTCTCGACGAGCAGTGCGATATCGATAGCCGTGTATTTGCGCGCAAAGGGAGCCGTAGGCGCACGATAGCGTTTGGACAGGGGTACGGCAGCTAAACGGTTTGTGAACCACTGCGTGACCAGACGGGTGACCTGCGCAAGGCTGTAGCCGCTGGTGACTGGCAGATACTTCAGCAGCACACCTTTCTCTCGCTTGCCTTGTCTGGGGTAGTCAAAGCGCTTGAGCACGCGGCTAATGTGCTCGTAGCGCTCGCTGTCGTCACCAGACTTTGTGAACTCAATCTGGGTGCAGCCATTGAGAAATTGCTCGATCTGTTCAATCGCACAAAGCCGTGTTTCGTTCATGTTGATCATCATCCTGGTAATGATCAACCCACATCTTTAAATCAACCTCAGATTCCTCGCTTCAGACTCATTCCTCGTTGGAAATACGGCTTTCGTTCAGGCTCATACCACATTGGATAAGGCTAACATTTGAGCTTGACTTGGAATTCGATTATAATGCTACGCTTTATGTAGGCGCGTAGCTCAGCTGGTTAGAGCACCACCTTGACATGGTGGGGGTCGTTGGTTCGAGTCCAATCGCGCCTACCACTGATTAGATAGTAAAATCAGTGGCTTATAGAAAATGAAGCCAGCAATAAAGTTGTGAAAATTCCCTTTGTGGACTTTTTCAGCACCTCTTCCTTAAGCCGCCAATACCCGATACTGATTAAGTAATAAGTAAAACGTCCGGTTCGTGTAGAGTGCATCCCCAGCCTGCAAAACAAGGTTTTCAAACAGGTCAGCAACCAACAGGCAGCAAGTCGCTTTCACAGGTGCAGGCGCTTGGCCCAGCCCGTAAGTTATCCCGATATAACCTTCGATAAATGCGGTAGCAGCCGCTATATTCATTACCAACTTATCGTTGAAATCATCACCATCTATCCGGCAGTGTTCCTTTGCTTCTTGTAGAGTTAGCATTTAGTTTTCCTTAATTGAATTACATGAAGGCAAATTCGCCTCCGTCATATACGCTGCCCCGCTCATCGTCAGATTCCATCACACGTCCCAAGGCCATAAGGGCCGCGACAATGCCATCAATCCGTTCTGAGCTCTTTGACTTGTCCGGTTTCATGTTGCCTGCGGGGTCTTGTTTGATGGATACATTCGACGCCATCCAGCGCAATACCGGATTACCCGCATGATTAATTTTTTTTGCCAGTACCCGCCGCTCAAGCTCTTTTGTCGGTGCGCTCATTGAGGCGAAGCCTTGACCGAATCCGGTCATTTCGAAACCGTCGCCAGTGAGTTGATAGGTGTGTAGCGTTCCATCTATCGATTGCGATCTCTTTTATGTGATATTTCTCTGAAAGCTCGTTAATTTTTTTTCTGATTATTTCGTAGTCAATTACAGCGCCCTCTGTTGCGATAATTTCGCCTTGCCTAACCCAATACCCGATCACGCTCAGAACGCCATTTAATGCCTTCCTGAGGCACGAAGAAAAAAGGCAGTAAATGAACAGTATTTTCAATAGGAAAAGCCAGCACAAACGCCGCGATATCGGTAGTTGTAGCTAAATCTAAACCCGCATAACAGATATGTCCGGTTAAGTCTGGCAATTCTTCGGAACACTGATCCCATGTTTCCATGGGTAGCCATCGCGTGTTTTGCTCTGCCCAGATATTCAAGAGCAAACGCTTGAAGGTATTTTCATAGTCTGGTAGTTGCTGGGCCTTGGCACACTCAGCGGCAAAATAATCCTCTTTAACCGATACCCCTAAGCTTGGATGCGCCTTGTACCAGGTAGCAGGACTGGTCCAGTCATCTTCCGCCTTTGCTTCATATATTACGGGCAGAAACGCTTCGTCTTTAATAATGCCGTCCTGTACCTTTACAGCGTAGCCATACAGCTCATAACAAAGGCTATGGCGGTCATAGCCTGCTGTGGTAATAGCGACGGTCAGCGGTTGACGGCGCGCACCGGTTGACGTGGTTAGAACGTCCCATAGCTCCCGGTTGGGTAGGGCGTGAACTTCGTCGATAGCAATGCCGTGTGCTGAAAATCCGTGTTTGGTGTATGCATCAGAACTTAATACCTTGTAGCTGGATGCCGTGCTGGGGATAACAACAGCCTGATGGAGGTGACCTGCACCAACATTTACGTAGCCAGAAACCACGCCGCAAACGATATGCGAGCGGGCAAGAGCGGCGAGGCATGATCAAGAACCGTGTCGGCATTGATGAACGTCCGGAAATCGTGGATCAAAAGACGCGCATGGGAGATTGGGAAGGGGAACCGTCATCGGCAAGAATCACAAAGGTGGACTGGTTACCCTGGCTGAAAGGAAGTCGCGCTATGTGTTGGCGGGGCACCTACGCAGTAAACATGCCGAGGGTGTAACGGCCATGACAACGAGTTTGCTGAGTCCCCATAAAGACCAATGCCACACCATTACATTCGATAACGGCAACGAGTTTACGGGACATGAACGCATCGCAGCAGAACTACAGACTGCGATCTATTTCGCGCACCCCTGCCGTTCCTGGGAGCGAGGTCTGAACGAGAACAGTAATGGGTTATTGCGGCAGTACTTCCCCAAGGGCATGGCGTTGACTGACGTTACCGAGGAGCAAGTGCAGCGAGCGGTAGAACGACTCAACCACCGGCCACGCAAAGTGCTGGGTTTCAGATCACCGCATGAAGTATTATTTGGGGTAGAGGTGCGCTACACCAAGCTAGGGAAGCACTGATTAACTTGCGTTTCAGAATTTCACACAATTAAAAATAAATTGGTTACGCGCGAAATTCCGCGAAATTTTGAATTAAACAGCGTCTCCCTAGCATTACTTGTTGCACTTCGAACTTGAATCCGCCTTTTTCGCTTGGGTCAGCAAGTGCATCGCCAGAAACCAGAGCGTCAGCGGCAGCTTAGTCGCTTGGAAGATCGTACCGGCAGTGACCGTCGTCTGGTAGCGGCACGCTTGGCACTGCCAGTGCTGCCTGCCGTCGTGGATGAAGGTGCTGTGACGGGTTTCTCCGCAATGCGGGCAGACAAAGCCCTCTGGCCAGCGCGACGCCAACAGCGCCGCGTGACATTGCTCCACCCTCCCGTACTGCTTCAGAAACTCAGACATCGACAGACCCTTTTGAAACTGAACTCGGTTCATTGCCATGACGCATCTCCTTCGGTAGATGCGCCTATTATTCGCCCCTCAGTGGCTCACCACATGAGCCTGTACGTAAAAAATAGCACCCAACTGAGGCATGTAACTAATCAGGTTTGTCTATGTAATCTTAATGACTGGACTTTTTATGCTGGTTAGACAAAGCGACATAAGCTACAAAGCCTGTTAAAATCTGCAACTTGATTGTTAATCACCATTGGAGAAAGTAGCATGGCTGTTGAACGTACCTTGTCAATTATTAAACCAGACGCCGTCGCCAAGAATGTTATTGGTCAGATCTACACACGCTTTGAAAATGCTGGATTAAAGGTGATTGCAGCACGCATGGTGCAGATGTCGCGTACCGAAGCAGAAAGCTTTTATGGCGTACATCGCGAGCGCCCATTCTTTAAGGATCTGGTAGGTTTTATGATTTCTGGTCCAGTGATGGTGCAAGCATTGGAAGGCGAAAATGCGATTGCAAAAAATCGGGATTTAATGGGAGCCACGGATCCGAAAAAAGCTGACAAAGGTAGTATCCGCGCGGATTTCGCTGACAGTATTGACGCCAATGCAGTACATGGCTCAGATTCGTCAGAAGCTGCCGCAGTGGAAATTTCTTATTTCTTTCCTGATCTGAAAGTTTCATAAATTAACCCGTTTTTCTACGAGTCATTTATGTTCGCTATGTAAGATTTTATCTAGGCCGCTCCTTCACGTTATCGTCTGTCAAGTAATAGCCTGAGTCGATCAATACGCAAACTGTGAAACGTTCAGGCTATGATGGACGTGAATCTGCGCTAATCGCGCTAATTAAGAGCTCTTATAAAAAATTCAGTATCTGTCATCCTCGCCATCGCGGGGTGGCATAATTTTTCAAGGTCATCATGAATGTCCGAAAATCTTCTTAACTTTGATGTGCAGCGACTGACCACCTGGTTTGCTTCGATGGGTGAAAAACCCTTTCGTGCACGCCAGATATTGCGTTGGGTGCACAAAATGGGTGAAGAAGATTTTGCAGCGATGACCGATATCGCTGTTTTGTTGCGCGAAAAGTTGCAGCAGCAAGCTTATGTGGCTGCACCACAGGTGATGCGAGACGAAATTTCTGCAGATGGCACGCGTAAATGGTTGCTGGACGTCGGTACGGGCAATGCAGTAGAAACAGTTTTTATTCCAGAGGCAGGGCGCGGCACACTATGTATCTCTACTCAGGCGGGTTGCGCACTTAATTGCTCATTCTGTTCGACCGGTAAACAAGGTTTCAACCGTAACTTGGGCGTGGCCGAAATTATTGGTCAATTGTGGTGGGCTAACCGTCAGATTGGCAAAGATTTTGATGGCAAGTGGCCAGTCACCAATGTGGTGATGATGGGTATGGGCGAGCCGTTGCTAAATTTCGATAATACGATAAGTGCCTTGCGTCTGATGCTGGATGATAATGCTTATGGCTTGTCTCGACGTCGGGTGACTTTGTCCACTTCTGGCATCGTACCGGCGATGGACAGGCTGCGTGAGGAATGCCCGGTCGCGCTGGCGGTGTCGCTGCATGCATCCAACGACAGCTTGCGCGATGTGCTGGTGCCGATCAACCAGAAATACCCGTTACGCATATTACTGGCAGCATGTCAGCGCTACCTGGAACGCGCCCCACGTGATTTTGTCACTTTCGAGTATGTGATGCTGGAAGATGTGAACGACAGCGTACAACAAGCGCATGAATTGGTTGCGTTGGTGCGTGATGTGCCGTGCAAATTTAATCTGATACCGTTTAATCCTTTTCCGCAGACGCATTACCGCCGATCCACAGCCGACGCTATAACCAAGTTTCGAGACGTACTGATGCAGGCTGATATTGTTACGACTATACGCAAAACGCGCGGTGATGATATTGCTGCGGCCTGCGGACAATTGGCCGGGCAAGTACAAGATAAAACCAAAAGAACGCACCGATCATTAGAGATCCGTACATGAAATTATTTTCAAGCATGAGAGGATTGAGCCTTTTTCTGCTTGCTTTAAGCATGGCAGGATGTGTTGCGCAATCCGATGGCGGATACAGTGGTACGCCGCAGCTTCATATTTCGCGGGAAGAAGCCAGCGCTAAAATACATACTGAATTAGCGGCACAATATTACGACCGGGGACAACTCGGAGTGGCATTAGAAGAGGTGTCTTTGGCTCTGCGCTTTAAATCCGATTACGCACCGGCTTATAACGTGCGCGGCCTTGTGCGCATGGCTTTGCATGAAGATCAGCAGGCAGATGAGGATTTTCAGCATAGCTTACGTTTAGATAGCACAGATTCAGATGCACATAACAATTATGGCTGGTTTCTTTGTAAACGAGGCAAGGAACCGGAGTCCATCAAACACTTCATGGCAGCGCTGAAGAATCCGCTTTATTCTACTCCGGGGAAAGCTCATCTGAATGCTGGCTTATGCTCTATGAATACTGGCAATGTAAAAAATGCTGAAGAATTTTTACAAAAAGCGCTAGTGGCCCAGCCCAATATGCCAGAAGCACTACTAGGCTTGGCCAATTTATACTTTACTAAAGCCGATTATGCGGGTGCAAAATCCTATTTCATGACCTTTAAAAAAAACAACGTATCTCCTTTGACAGCTGAAAACCTATGGTTGGCAGTGCGTATTGAACGTAAGCTGGGTGATAGAATTGCGGAAAATAACTACGGGATGCAATTACGTAAAAATTTTCCTGATGCGCGTGAAACTCAGTTAATGCTATACAAACAATAGTGGATAATTCGTCGGAAAATACTTTAGGCAATGCCTCCAGCAGCGTTGAAGTACGGCCTTTCAGTGTGGGAACAGCGCTGCGTGAAGCACGTGAACGACTCGGGCTAAGTCTTGCTGATGTGGAAAGTCGTCTCAAGTTTGCATCACGCCAAATTGAGGCACTAGAAGCGGACAATTTCACTCGTTTACCGGAAATTTCCTTTGTGCGCCGCTTCGTACGCAGTTATGCCAAGCTATTACAATTGGATCCTGCTCCCTTGCTGGCATCACTGCCAACAGAGCCAGCGCAATCCTCGCTGCATACTGCAAGCGTTGCGATTGACGTGCCGTTCCCAAATATCTACGCAACGCGCAGAATCAATATCATCTGGTTATCAACCGGTCTTGTTGTCATCGCGATCACATTGGTACTCTTTCTTTGGTTGAACCGTGGCATACCGATTATGCAGCAAGCTACGATGGAAACAATAGAATTGCCAACTGTCTTTCCTATTCCGGCTTCTATGGCGATGGCAGCCTCACCGTCTAATACGCTCACTGTATCCCCTAAAGCCTCCACTGCTACTAAAATCATACAGACAGAATCAAAGAGCGCATCTAAGCAATCCGCTTCTATTCGGCTGAAGTTTGAGGCAGATTCTTGGGCGAAAGTGACGGACAATGACGGCAAAATATTACTGTCACAACTTAATTCAAGTGGCAGCGAAAAACATCTGAAAGGCAAGCCACCATTTTCCGTGGTTATTGGTAATGTCAGCGGGGTGCGCCTCTATTATCAAGGGAAACTTGTTGAACTTACCCCCTTTAATAATGGCGGAACCGCACGCCTCACGTTGGAGTAGATATGAGCCAGCATTCCATTCCGCGTCGTACGACGCAACGTGTCATGGTAGGTAATATCGCCATAGGCGGCGGTGCCCCTATCGTTGTACAGTCAATGACCAATACTGATACCGTGGATGCCGCAGGAACCGCGCGCCAGGTTTTTGAGCTTGCACAAGCTGGTTCCGAATTAGTGCGCATTACTGTCAATACCGCCGAAGCTGCCGCACAGGTGCCTCGCATTCGCGAGCTGCTCGATCAAATGGGCTGTAATGTACCCTTGGTGGGAGATTTTCATTACAACGGCCATCGTCTGTTAACAGACTTTCCAGAATGTGCCCAAGCACTGGGAGGATACCGGATTAACCCGGGCAATGTCGGTCGCAACCGCAAGGGCGAAGACCAATTCGCTATGATGATAGACGCTGCCTGCCGTTATTCCAAGCCGGTGCGTATTGGGGTGAACTGGGGTAGTCTGGACGCTGATTTGATCGTGCGCATGATGGATGAAAATGCTAAATCACCCCAGCCGAAGGAGGCTGATGCAGTAATGCGGGAAGCGCTCATCGTGTCTGCACTGGATAGCGCTCAGCGTGCCGAGAAGCTCGGTTTGCCGCATGATCGAATCGTGCTGTCATGCAAGGTGAGTGAGGTCCAAGGTTTAATCGCGGTATACCGTGAATTAGCACTGCGCTGCGACTATCCGCTGCACTTGGGTTTAACCGAAGCTGGCATGGGATCAAAAGGTATTGTCGCCTCTACCGCCGCGCTGGCCGTGCTACTACAGGAAGGAATAGGGGATACCATACGTATTTCTCTCACCCCGGAACCGGGTGGTGACCGTACGCAAGAGGTAATCGTGGCACAGGAAATTTTGCAAACGATGGGGTTGCGCTCCTTTACGCCTATGGTGATTGCTTGCCCCGGCTGCGGGCGTACCACCAGCACGGTTTTTCAAGAATTGGCGCAAAGTATTCAGTCTTATTTGCGTGAGCAAATGCCGGTATGGCGTGAGCAATACAGCGGCGCTGAGGAAATGACAGTGGCGGTAATGGGTTGCATCGTGAATGGTCCGGGGGAAAGCAAGATGGCCAACATTGGTATCAGTCTGCCGGGCAGTAACGAGCATCCTGCAGCACCGGTATATGTGGATGGTCAAAAAGTGGTTACTTTGCGTGGTGACAATATTGCCAACGAGTTCAAGCAGATCGTGAATGATTACGTGGCACGCAACTACGCGCGGCGTGAAGCGGGTCATCCCCATCCTAAAACTATACCGATCCATGTAATAAATTAAGTATCAAATAATTGAAAGCAGCGCTCCGACATTGCAAATGTACATAGTAGTAGGCCGAAATCCACTAGCTATATATTTGACGGCTGTTTTAATCAGTCATGAATGAAGTAAAGGTTAATCGTTTTATGAGCAGCAATTCTCCATTGCAAGCCGTGCGCGGCATGAATGATATCTTGCCGGAAGAGGCGGGGCTTTGGTTATGGTTCGAGGACACGGTGCGTGACTGGCTGGAAGGTTATGGTTACCGCAACATTCGCATGCCGTTGCTGGAACATACAGCGTTATTCAAACGTGCGATAGGCGAAGTGACCGATATTGTAGAAAAAGAAATGTACAGCTTTGAGGATAGTCTCAATGGCGATCAACTCACGCTTCGCCCGGAAGGCACGGCTTCCTGCGTGCGCGCCGCACTGCAACACAGCCTGCTGTACAATGCGCCGCAGCGTTTATATTACAGTGGCGCGATGTTCCGCCACGAGCGTCCGCAGAAGGGACGTTACCGTCAGTTTCACCAGATTGGTGTGGAAGCGTTGGGTTTTACTGGTCCGGATATTGATGCCGAACAGATTGTGATGTGCGCGCGCCTGTGGCGCAAACTGGGCCTGCGCGATATCACATTGCAACTCAATACGCTGGGTGATATAGCTGCACGGCAACGGCATCGCGCCAAGTTGATAGCCTATTTCGAACAGTACAGTAGTGTTCTGGATGCTGATGCAACACGCCGTTTGCACACTAATCCATTACGCATCCTTGATAGCAAAAATCCGGCTATGCAAGAATTGATCATGGCCGCGCCCAATCTGATGGAGGAACTGGAAGAAGATGCGCTTAAGCATTTTGAGGCGGTTCAAAAAATTTTACAGCGCCATGAAGTGGCATTTGAGATAAATCCACGCTTAGTCCGCGGGCTGGATTATTATAATCGCACTGTATTCGAATGGATTACCACTCGCCTCGGCGCCCAGGGCACTGTCTGTGCTGGCGGTCGTTTTGATGGTTTGATTGAGCAAATTAGTGGGAAATCTGCACCGGCCACCGGTTTTGCCATGGGCATTGAACGTTTGTTGGCACTATTGCAGGAAGATGGTATGAATCCTCCGCTGGCCCCTCTGGATGTGTATGTGATGCATCAAGGTGAAATGGCAAGAGGTATAGCGAGCTTAGTGGCAGAGCGATTGAGGGATTCTGGACTACGCGTTTTGTTGCATTGCAATGAGGGGAGCTTTAAGTCGCAGATGAAAAAGGCAGATGCTAGTAATGCATGTGTTGCAGTTATCCTCGGCGACAATGAGGTGAGTACTAAGCTGGCCACGCTCAAGCCGTTACGCGGTGGCGAGCAAATGCAGGTGGCATTTGGCGACTTGCCAGCCAAAATTAATGAATTGATTAAACAAGGATAGAAAAAATGGCAGTACTCGATTTGCAGGAACAGGAGCAGGTAGATGCGTTTAAGGCATGGTGGAAAAATAATGGCAAGTGGCTGTTGATAGCATTGGTCTTGGCTGTAGGCGGTTTTGCTGCGATGCAGGGCTGGCAGTTCTATAAAGAAAAAAAGATGGCGGATGCCAGTACTTTGTATGCTGAACTTGAAAAACAGCTCGCCAGCAACGATCCCAAGCGTATCAATGACGCCGGGCAAGCAGTGATCGACCAGTACGGCTCTACCGCTTACGCACCGCGAGCAGCTCTGCTGGCGGCACAGGTTAATCTTCAGAATAAAGATGTGGCGCGCGCTAAATCACAATTAGAGTGGGTGATCAAACATGCTGACGAGACCGGGCTACAGAACGTAGCGCGCCTCAAATTGGCCAGTGTATTACTGGATGAAAAAAATTATGCTGATGCACTCAAGCTGCTGGACGTAAAGCATGCTGAATCTTTCATGGGTTTGTATGCCGACCTCAAAGGAGACGTACTACATTCACAAGGTAAGGCTGACGAAGCACGTGCCGCTTACCAGCTTGCATTCAATAAAACTGATGCCCAAAGTAAGTATCGCAATCTGATCCAAATGAAACTGGATGCGCTTGGAGGCGCTAAATGATTATTCGCATTGCCGCGTTGCTGTTACTTGTAATGCTAGCAGGCTGCTCTACCGTGTCTGGCTGGTTTGCCAAAGACAAGACCGGCAATGAGCCCGCAGAGCTGGTTGAATTCAAGCAGACTGCTACGTTTAATGTGCGCTGGCATCTTAAAATCGGAGGGAGTGGCAACTATATACTTCAGCCTGCCGTAACGAGTGATGCGGTTTATGCCGCCAATACCAAAGGGGAGTTATTTCGATTCGATCCTGCAACAGGTAAACAAGTATGGCGTGTCGACAGTGGCTTTGCCATTTCTGCTGGGGTAGGGGCGGGTGAGGGCTTCGTGCTGGTCGGTGGTGGTAAGGGTCAATTGGCAGCCTTTGCGGCGGATGGTAAATTACTTTGGAAAACGAAAGTGTCCAGCGAAGTGTTGAATATAGCAAAAATTGTCGATGGCATGGTGGTGGTGCGTACTGCTGACGGCCGCCTTTCTGGGCTAGACGTTACGGATGGCAAGCGTCTATGGTTGTATGAACAGTCCGTACCTCCGCTGATTGTGCGCAGCTATGCGGGCGTGGCAATTGAACGTGGCACCATATTCGGCGGATTCGCCGCTGGTAAATTAGTGGCAGTTAGCTTGGGTTCTGGCATTGTCATTTGGGAAACCGTTGTGTCTCAACCGCGTGGTAATACTGAACTGGAGCGCATTAGCGACATCACCAGCTCACCAGTGCTAGATGATGACCAGGTTTGTGCAGTGGCATTCCAAGGGCGTATTGCATGTTATGGCCTGGCACAAGGTAATTTACTATGGAGCCGAGACATATCCAGCGATAAAGGCATGACTCTATTCCATAATTATCTCTATATTACGAATACCACTGGCGCTATATTAGCGATGGATAAAAGTAGTGGAAGTTCATTTTGGAAAAATGAACAACTATTCATGCGCCAAACGTCAGCACCCTATGCATTCGGAGATCATCTGACGGTGGGCGATTATGAAGGTTATCTGCATGCGCTGAGCCGCGAGGATGGCAGCATGGCGGCAAGACTCAAGACCGATGGTAGCGCCATATTGACTGCTCCGATGGAGTTAGATGGCGGCCTGCTGGTACAAACACAAAAAGGCAGTTTGTATTCGGTGACTCTCCATTAAATTTTTGTTTCTAATTGAAAGTCTGAAATGTTACCCACACTAGTTTTAGTTGGTCGTCCCAATGTGGGGAAATCCACTTTATTTAACCGCCTTACGCGTAGCCGTGATGCCCTGGTAGCTGATCTGCCAGGGCTAACGCGTGACCGTCACTATGGTCGCGGACGCGTTGGCGAACGGCCATTTCTAGTGGTGGATACCGGTGGTTTAGAGCCAGTCGCCAAGGACGGTATTCTGTATGAAATGGCTAAGCAAACACGGCAAGCAGTGGACGAAGCGGATCTGGTGTTATTCCTGGTTGATGGGCGCCAAGGATTAACCCCACAGGACAGGATTATTGCCGAGCAATTGCGTAAAACTGGGCGTCCTCTGTTGCTCTTGGTCAACAAGGCTGAAGGCATGCAGCGCGCTGTTATTGTCAATGAATTTTTCGAATTAGGAATCGGCGAGCCGTTGCCAATTTCTTCGGCTCATGGTGACAATGTCAGTGAAATGGTGGAGCTTGCACTGGAAGAATTACCACTACAGACTGAAAGTGCAGAAAATCATTCTGATCACCCGAAGATGGCTATTGTTGGCCGCCCCAACGTTGGTAAATCCACCTTGGTGAATGCGATTTTAGGTGAGGAACGCGTAATCGCTTTCGACCAACCCGGCACCACACGCGACAGCATTTATATTGATTTTGAACGGGATGGCAAGCAATACACCATCATCGACACCGCCGGGATTCGTCGCCGCGGCAAAGTCGACGAAGCAGTCGAAAAATTTTCCGTAATCAAAACATTGCAGGCGGTAGAAGATGCCAACGTTGTCGTTCTTGTGGTAGATGCGCAACAGACTATTACCGAGCAGGATGCGCATATCGCAGATTTCGTTTTGCAAGCGGGACGGGCACTGGTCTTAGCGGTAAACAAGTGGGACGGACTGGACGATTACCAACGTGATACGACTAAACGCGATATTGATCGTAAGCTACATTTCCTTAGTTTCGCCAAATTGCATTTCATCTCTGCACTGCTTGGTAATGGCGTGCCCGCCATATTGAAATCGGTGAATGAGGCTTATGCCGCCGCCATGGCCAAGCTGCCGACGCCTCAGCTCACACGGGTGCTTATCGCTGCAGTGGAAAAACAGCAGCCTCCGCGCTCCCTGTTTCGTCCCAAGATGCGTTACGCTCATCAAGGTGGCAGCAATCCGCCGCTAATCGTAATTCATGGCAGCGCGCTGGACAAAATACCGGACAGTTACCGCCGTTATCTTGAGCATACTTTTTGCACTGCCTTTAAATTGCAAGGCACGCCACTTAGAATCGAATTCAAGGCAGGCAAAAATCCATTCGCCAACAAGGCTCCCAAACCGTTAACTGAAAGCGAAGAGCGTAGTGCACATCGTGCTCGTATTCGTGGGCGCAGACTATACGGGCGTTAATCCAAGCTTAACAACATATTAGTATATTTATCAATTTATTACGTGATTAACTTAATAATCCTGTGCAACATTTTTAAATAGTATTGCACAGGATTAATCTGCATCTAACTAACTATTGAAGAACAAACATTGACCCCGCCGTAATATCTAGATATTAATTTCTGAATTACGCAACAAATAAAATATGTTTTGTATATTCTTGCGACACATAGTTTTTCTTCACTTTCTCCTGCTCAGTTCAATATTACAAGCTGCCAACATCGTTACAGCTAGCGCTGCTAATTATCGTCAATTGCTTTTGCGGTTGGAACCAGGCGATACTCTTTTACTGCGGCCCGGCGTTTACAAAAAAGGTTTGCCTGTGTATCAGCTGCACGGGAATAAGGACAAACCCATCATCATAATGGGCCCGACCAATGGTCCATTACCTGTTTTTTCAGCAAGACCCGGACACAATACAATCAGTATTATAAACGCCAGTTACATAGTTATCCGTAATTTGGAACTTGACGGGCAGGGCATAGCTGTAGATGGCGTTAAATGCGAAGGAAATGCTGACTGGGCCCACCACATTACGCTTGAAAATCTCGTTATTAAAGGTCATGGCAATAACCAACAAACTGTGGGTATTTCGACAAAGTGTCCCGCGTGGAATTGGGTTATCCGAAATAATACGATTGAGGGTGCCGGTACCGGAATTTATCTCGGCAACTCCGACGGAAACGCACCATTTGTAGGAGGATTGATAGAACACAATCTAATCAAAGACACGATGGGCTACAACTTGCAAATCAAACATCAAAATGCGCGACCCGATATTCCGGATATGCCCAGCAATCCGAGCAACACAATTATCCGCCACAACGTTTTTAGCAAGGAGAAAAGAGCGGTCACTGGGCCATTAGCGCGGCCTAATGTGCTCGTGGGGCACTGGCCTGTGAAAGGAAATGGATCAAAAGATACTTACGAAATCTATGGTAACTTCTTCTATCAAAATCCTATGGAAGCTCTTTTTCAGGGGGAAGGGAACATTGCCCTGTATAACAACCTTTTCGTCAAGGATCATGATGAAATCCCAACCGGTTGATACCACCAATTTTCGCGTCTTTAAGGACTGGGATATAGACTTTAACGGTCACAAGCGGAATAAACACTCCCGTGGAGCATATGACGGCGAGGGCATAAATCCCGGCTGGTTACCACAAATCGAACGCAAGCCATAATGGATTCTCAAGGACAGCGCTGTTAACGTTTGCGCACCTTCAAAGCGCTGGGGCGGTAATGGTAATTCGTGGAAATCTGACAAGTTAAGCGGGTATTTGACCAAATATATACACAAGGACTTTGAAAATTCTGCGAGATCTGCAAAACGGTATTGGCATACCAAAAAGATTGAGGAAATCAAAGTAATAAAATTCTGGGTTTGGGCTACAAATTTTCATGAAGCGCTGGGAGAGGCGAGGGACGCTGTAGCAATGCAAGGGATTGATGAAATAAAGATATGGGGCCGATAATGTAATAGGTAATATATGGATTTCCGGTACTGCCAAGAGTCTTAACGGCCGATTTATGCGTCCTTGTCCTTTTTTGATATAGAAAATATTAAATGAATGCTATTTTAGTCAAAGCGTTAAAAAGTCGTTTCGTGAATGCAACGTTCATTTTTTTTATGGTTAGTTGTCCCGTTCTGTGCAATTCTGGTGATCTGTCATTGAACAACGCTAGCCAGCCTGCATCTACGTCTGATGCATTCCACCAAATTCAATTAGCGCTGGATAATAAAAATACTGAACGTAATCTTGCAGCTCAAGAGGCTATGGCCAAGTGGACAGAATATTCCTCATATTGGGCATTTTTAGGTTTCTTACTTAGCATTTCTGGGTTGTTCGCATTGCTTTTTTCGCTTTTCCTTAATCGTAAAGCAACACTTGCAGCAGAGAATGCTGTGGACGTGGTCAGAGAAAGCAACGCCCAAAATCGAGTAAACATCAAGATGACAAAATACTGGAATGATATTCTTGCTCGGGTTGATAATCCTGCAGAAGCAATTTTTCCAAGTGAAATTATGCAAGTTAGCCATATGGTCTTTCTTCCGCAGGCTGATATACAAAAAGCAATGCAGAACAATCAATTAAAGTTAATTCACCCAATTATATATGGCTGTTTAAATTACAATACCCCTCACGTTAAAGGTATTCGGCAAACACGTTTTTCTTGTCATGTAGGATCATTCGAAGGTAACAGTATCGTTAGCCTAAAACCTAATAACTCTAATTGGCTACAAAATCCAATAGTCCTTATGCGTCCTGCGACAATAACTGCCACTTAAAAAAACCGCTCCTTTTTGAAGCGGTTTTTATGCTCTGGCAGTAATTTAAAATTTAACTATTCGATCGAGTCGATGACAC
Organism: Candidatus Nitrotoga sp. AM1P; assembly: GCF_013168275.1. Taxonomy (GTDB): domain Bacteria; phylum Pseudomonadota; class Gammaproteobacteria; order Burkholderiales; family Gallionellaceae; genus Nitrotoga. The sequence continues at coordinate 620,562 of NZ_AP019547.1, forward strand.
TCCTTATAGTCGGTATACATCTTCCTGAGTTCCAGCATTTTCCCCACGCATACTTGCGAGGTTAGATTCAACTCGGTTTAGCCTATGTTTAATTTCGCTGAATTCGCTCTGGCTCTCTGATCTAAATGCAAGTATTTCATTTCTGAGTGCCCTTAATTGTTCCAGTACCAAATTTTCTACTTTTTCACTTTCCATGATATTCCCTTGTATGCGGATGATGCTATTTTATAAATCTTGCATAACAATTGCTCAATTTGTTCTATCGTTAATTATCCTTTAATTTCTGGCGGCCAATTTCCATTTCTTTTTACAATATCGAGCCATAATTCAATATCTGTCTTAATGACCGAAATTTCCCCGAATAAATCCATTTTGGTTCTTTCTTTTAAAAACTTCATTGTCTTTCGGTTATTTAGTACTTCGCATAATGTATAACGTATCAAGTTTAACTCTTTGTATTTGCAGATATTTATCGTGTCGCAGCAGAGGCCGACAGCAGGTGAAACTATTCCGAGTTTTTGCATGTTCATATTTTTCCAGCTCCTTGTCAAAGTTTTAATATTCACCATTCTGGTTTCCATTCCTGCTTTTTCGGCTTCTCCGGTAGGTCTCTTTGCCGCTTGATCGCCGGGCCACGTGTGCCGAATATATAGTTGTATGGATAGGAAACTTCCCAATAGCCGTTTTCCAACTGACGACCATCCAGCCGCCCCTCAGTGAGCATCATCCGCACCCGACGCGGGCTGATGCCCCAATCTCTCGCCACTGAAGACACGGGCACGAACGAGCGGCCAAAACCCAACGAAAAGCCGGGCATTGATGATTTGGCACCCTCTGGCGGCATGCACATGGATTGACGCGGCAGCCGCTTGAACTTGGCTTCGCCAGCAGGCAGAGCGCGGCGCTTCGCGTCCCGCACCGCCTTTGCTGGCGAAGCCAAATCCGGCAAGACATTCGAGTCTGTTTGGTTCATGATTTACCTCCAATGCGTTGCGGTTGAGCCTCTGGCGGCCTTTGCTTCTCGACCGGCGCTCGGTGACGGTCGGGGAATGGAATCACCGTAGAAGCGGTTTTCTGAAGACCTGAACGGGCATACATTTGCCGCCACAGGCGAGCTTGTGCGAACACGTGTTCGATATTGAGCAGCCATGCGGCGTCAAAAGCGCGTCCGTTAGGACTCAGTAATTCCCGACCCTGTAGCGTCCAATCTTCCCAATAAATGCCGGGCAGGGCGTAGCCGCGCAAAATACGAAGCATCCGGTGCGCCATCCACGGGATGCGCGCGCCGCCTGTTTCCCAGTTCTGAATGGTGCGCTGGGTCACGTCCAGTTCCTTGGCAGCTTCGCGGCGTGTTAGCCCGGCTTGCTTGCGCAGATCAACAAAATCTCTCGGGTCTATCCAGCGGCGTGAGGTTTTGCGGCGGCTCATGTGGGCTCTCCTTGGGCAAAGATGCGCATAGACTCGTTCAGGCTCTGAATAGCTTCCTGTACCTCCAGCTCATTCGCCTCACGGCATTTTTCCAGCGCCTCGACTTGGCAAAGTGCAGCGAACGCCAGGTGATCTGCCTGTTCCGCGGTCAACCTGAAAATCAAAAGCGGCTTAGCAGGAATCGGAACCGCTTCGCTGCCTTCGGAACCACTCCGCACCAAACTTTTCTCAGCCACGTCGACGCATTCGCGGCGCCCCTCCGGGGTCACTTCGTGAACGCGTTCTGAAAAAGATTTGGTTATGTCCGCGGTGTAACTCTGGCTCTTCGACTGCGAAAGCATTCCGCCTGACGCGGAACCGGAAACTTCGTTTCCTTGCTGGCGGTGCGCCTCTTGGTACTCCGACAGCGAGAGCGTTCCGCCTGACGCGGAACCGGAAGCCGCTGCGCGTTTCCTCGCTGGTGGTGCATTTTTGGGTTCTTCGAATTCTTGAGCGTTCCGGCTGAATAGAAACGATGAAGCCGTTTCAATTAAGCCGGGGTTTTTCGTGGGTCGAAGTTCTTCGACTTTCAGAGCGTTCCGCCTGACGCGGAACCGGAAGCCGCTGCGCGTTTCCTCGCTTGTGGTGCGCTTTTGAAGCGAAGGTGGAACAGTTTCGAGTTTTTTCCTGAAAATGCGCAGGCCAGAAGCCCTGTGTTTACTGGTGTTCGCAGGTGGTGTCTCTTCCAGTAGACTAAGTACGGGTATTACATAGAACCCGTACCGAGAACGCCGGAATTTTGCGCTGCGCTCTCGAACCCCTGAAAGACGGTTTTTGACCAAAGAAAGCACAGCAAAAAATCCCCTCGGACTGACTTTTAAAAACTTCATTGTCTTTCGGTTATTTAGTACTTCGCATAATGTATATTATGTTAACAATTACCGCATTATTTATATCTCAAAACAATGGCAATTGGACATATTTAAAGTACGCATTCCAGAATCGCTCTTCCGCTTTTTGATTCTTAGGATTGACCATATGCCGACATAAAAGCCGCAAAACCTCAGCATTAACGCCTTCATTTCGAAGGCGTTTTTTTTCGGCTGCAATATAACGGTATCGCTTACGGATTCTGACAAGATCAAAACCACGCGCATAGCGCAAATGCCAATAATGATTGCGGATAGACGATGACCATTCTGGATATCGATAAAAATGCATTATTGACTGGTACGACTAATGTCCCGCCAGACCCCAACCCTACAAGTACCTTCAACACATCCATCAATACCGATAGAACAACTCGACATAGTCTTAAAAACATCATGAGTATTATTAAAAACAATAGACTCAGCACAAGTCAAGCGCTTACCATATGAGGAATCAAGAAAACCATCAAATCCAGCACGCACCGCACTTTCATATCTCTTTTTGTCAGCAGACGTTTCAAATGAATATTGCCAACATTCATTATGACTATAGATTGTTCGACCATCAATTGCACACTTATACACTTGAGCATATGTAATTGAAGAAAAAAATAGAGAAATTAAGAATAAAAGTCGAAGAGAGATTTTCATAATGAACTAAAAAAATTTCAGAATGGCCATGGTCTCACAAATTTCCCAACCAAGAAAAAAATCAAAAACAGCTAGCAGGGAGTGGGGGCGCTTCGCTGCTTCAGGAATCATTCTCTGATCTAACTTTTACTGCCACGACGACGCATTCGCGACGCCCCTACGGGGTCACTGCGTGATCGCGTTCCGAAAAAGATTAGATTGTTTCAGCGGCAGATTTAAGAGCAAGATCGTAGGCATTGCACAACAAACGCTCAACAACCTCTTTTTGTGACATGTCGCAATTAAGCGCAAGAATTTTCAATGATTTAACCGCCTCTGGCGAAAGCATCCACGATACCTGCTGACCACTGAAAGAATCAAAAGTCAGCGCCTTGCGCTTTGCCCTGCTATCCGCCTGACGTTCTGCACCGGTCTTTGAGCCAGTTGCTGGACGACCACGTTTTTTAGGAAGCGACAATTCTTGACTGAAAACGTCATTGTCCTGTTTCATACTGATTCACCACACAACATAGTGTGAAACTTTTCAAGAAGCAATTTTGTTTGCAAAGAAAAGGCCTCAAGTTCAGCCATTTTTTCATCGAAAAGTTTATTTTCAATGGCAATAGTTTCAGCGTCTGGAACGGAAATATCAACAATTTGCTTAGGCATTTCTTACACTCCTTAATTAAAGTAATATGGATGCTCTGCATTTCTGCTATATGCCCACGACCATCTGGAGCACGGGTCTTGGAACGGCGCTTGTCTCGGCTCCAGCGTAAGCTGGCAATCAATTCACGGCGCAGTTCACCACGCGGCATGGCGTAAAGCGTGTGGTAAATCGTTTCGTGGCTTACACGTTGTGAGGGCTGAGCTGGGTGCATACTTTTAAGTGTGCCTGCAATTTGCTCAGGTGACCATTTCTTCTTGAGATGTTCCTTTACTACTTCAAACAACGGATTCCCTTCCACGAGCTTCAATGGCCTACGGGGCTTGATTCGCAGACGGTGCGCCTGTTCGCCAGCCAAGGAGGCAACGTAGCCAGACTCACACCCCAAATCCCGTGCTATCTCGTTTGAGATAGTGCTTGGCGAGCGTTTCAAGTATCGCCCAATTTCCCTCAGTCCACTTCCTGCTCGTTTCATTAGCATTATCGTCGCGCGCTCTTCAGCATTCAACTGCCTGTAATGTTTTCCTGATTTCTCCATCCCAACACCTTAACCTCTCCAAGGTGTTGCGGTTGGCTATTGAGCGCGCCCAGCTTAAAATCTAAAACAAAAACCCTCTTCGGAGGGTTTTTTTACGCCTGATAATCAAAAAATCTAATCATACACGTTAATCGTCGATGTTATGCAATGGGCCGTGGCAGTACTCAGCAATGATAAAGCCATTGCTTCCGTGCTGGCCGCACCAACCCATTGCATTGCTTTAAATCTGTGGGCTGATATCACAGGGCGCGACCACCAAAAGAAAACCAAACAGCAGAAAAACTTTGCACAGATTTAAAAATAAACCTGATTAGTTACGTGCCTCAGTTGGGTGTAATTTTTTACGTACAGGCTCATGTGGTGAGCCACTGAGGGGCGAATAATAGGCACATCTACCGAAGGAGATGCGTCATGACAATGAACCGAGTTCAGTTTCAAAAGGGTCTGTCGATGTCTGAGTTTCTGAAGCAGTACGGGAGGGTGGAGCAATGTCACGCGGCGCTGTTGGCGTCGCGCTGGCCAGAGGGCTTTGTCTGCCCGCATTGCGGAGAAACCCGTCACAGCACCTTCATGCACGACGGCAGGCAGCACTGGCAGTGCCAAGCGTGCCGCTACCAGACGACGGTCACTGCCGGTACGATCTTCCAAGCGACTAAGCTGCCGCTGACGCTCTGGTTTCTGGCGATGCACTTGCTGACCCAAGCGAAAAACAAGGTTGCCGCGCTGGAACTCATGCGCCATCTGGGCGTGAGCTACAAGACCGCCTGGCTGATGAAGCTCAAGCTGCTGTAAGTCATGACTGAGCGCGAATCCTCCCGTGTCCTCGAAGGGCGAGTCGAAATTGACGACTCCTACCTGGGCGGCGAGCGCCCGGGTAAGCGCGGTCGAGGTTCCGAAAACAAAGCCTCCTTCGTTGCGGCTGTGCAGACTACAGAGGACGGCAAGCCGGTCGTAGCCTGCTTCGTCCACATCCCGTTCACCAGGAAAGCCATCGAAGCTTGCATGCTTTCGACTTCCGTAAATACGCAGACCGTTACCTGGCCGAGGTTCAATACCGTTTTAACCGCCGCTTCGATCTTGGCACCATCCTCAAGCGCCTCGTTCGCGCTGCGGCGAGTACTCATCTATTGCCGGATTTTGTTGCTGTAGGATCAACCCAAACTGAGCTGCTCGGCGATGTAATTGCTTGATGACACGATCTCGGTACTGCTGCTCATAGTGATCGGCATCAGGATCTTTGTAATCTATACCAAACCGCATTGCGTTGTAAAACAGTATGGCAATTTTACGTGCCGTCGCTGTCACAGCTTTTGCATTGCTAATACGTGCTGCTAGTCGTCGGTAGAAGCACCAAGTGCTGTGTTGGTGCGTCCCACGGTAACTGCCGCCAGCCGCAATGCGATCGTAAGCCGATTGCTGGTCTTCCGGGTATGTGCTGATAGCACCTTACCTCCGCTGATTTTGCAACCCGGTGAGAGCGTCAGCCACGACGTAAAATGCTTTGCGGTCTTCCAGCGTGTGCGGTCGGTGCCACATTCGCCAACCAGTCTCAGCGCCAGGAAAGGGCCTATACCATGAATTTGCGTCAGATCAGTACCCGCCAACTGGTACATGGCCGTGCGAACATCGAAGTCACATCGTTTGGCTGCTTGGTGCGGTGTCGTGCTTTTGGAAGCGGTGTTGCCGGAATTTGACGACTGCAGTTCAGCGCAGCAACGACTTGCTCTATCTGCATGTCGCATTCAGCCACACATTGCTGGTAGAAATCATAGAGAGCAAGTGCTTGTTTGAGTGCAAAGACATGTTCGGGTTGATAATTGCCTACGAGTGCGGCACGTACCGTTTCAGTTGTGGCCTTGCAACGAACATCTCGCATCTCAGCCAATTCATCAGGATTTCGCTCACCCGCAACAATGGCACGAATGATCTGCATACCAGTGACACCGGTGATGTCGCTTATGACATGGTGTAACTGAAAATTCATGTAGGTCAGTGCTTTTTGCATGTGCTGTATATGTGAAGCGGCATAATCCAAATACCGTTCGCGTGAGCGCAAATAAGACCGAAGTGCTGCGATTTCTCGTCCGGGGCGAAAGCTGGCACACAACAAACCGCAAGCGTGAAGTCGTTGCAACCACTGCGCATCGTTGACATCACTCTTTCTGCCGGGTACGGCGCGCGCTTCACGCGCATTGGCTAGGATGACATTGATGCCATGTAATTCAAGTACTTCATATGCAGCCACCCAGTAAACACCAGTCGACTCCATCGCGACTGTCTTGATACCAACCTCGGTTAACCAATCTGCCATACGCAGCAAATCGCTTGTAAACGCCTGAAATGTTTGTACGGGCTCGTCACATAGGTCAGACCCAACAGCAACAACGTGAAAGCGAGAACCTATGTCGATACCTGCGGCAAATTCATTAATAATGGGCAGCCCTGTGGGCTTAGTTCTATTTCCTGGCATGATCCACCTCCTGATTAATAAAACGCAAGACGGGGGACTCGGATTAAATCAATTTCCTAAACGGGGTCACCTTGCGATGCCGCCACAGACGGGTCCGCAGCTTCCCCTGGACCATGTTTTTTGGCGGGGTTAAACCTCCAAGAAGCTGTCGGCCACTGTCCGCGTTCACGCAGTGTACTCGCCAGTGTTTCTATGCATAAGGGGCGCGGCAAGCCGGGTGGGCAGTTTTTTTAAAAGCGAGAAGCAAAGCATATTTTTTTAACTACGAACGTCAAAAGCATTTGTCGCTACGCGGCTTTTTTTATTGACTCACTGTGCAGCACTCCGAATCTGTATCACTCCTGATTTGTCCCGCCCTGTGATATCAGCCCACAGCTTTAAAGCAATGCAATGGGTTGGTGCGGTCAGCACGGAAGAAACGGTTTTATCGTTTCTGAGTACTGCCACGGCCCATTGCATAACATCGACTATTAAAAGGTTCGTGTAGCGACATACACACTGGAAAACGGCGCGTAGCGCTTCAACGCCTCGATGTGGTGTTTTAAAGCTGTGGGCTGATATCACAGGGCGGGACAAATCAGGAGTGATGCAGATAAAACGAGCCGAAGTCTGCACCGAGAGGAAATCAAAAACGGGCGGCCAATCTAGGTAGGCATTGTGCTAGAACTACTCGCAGACTCAAAAAAAACAGCAGATTGATTTAAAGATTGGGTGAAAAATTTCAGGACACCGCAAAAAACCAAAAAACAAAAACAACTTAATTTAAACTTTTTACAGTGGATATTTCCAATAAAAGCAGAAATTGCAGGAGATAAAGAAAAACACTAAACTTGACCAACTTTAAAAGGAAGCACAATGAACGAAAACGTAGAAAACATAGTACTGGAATACTTGCGAGCAATTAGAAGCGATATAGGAAACATCAAAGCAGATTTCGGAGAAATCAAAATATGCTTGGGCTCCATCGAAATGAGCGTAGGCAGCATTCATACCGATATTGCCATCCTACACAACTGAGCAGATAGACTTGATGCAAAAGTTGAACGCATCGAAAAAAGGCTAGAACTAACGACTGCTTAAAATCTATAACCACAAAAACAAAAACCCTCTCCGGAGATTTTTTTTACGCCCTGATTACAAAAAAATTAGATTATTCAAGGTGAAAAGCATTAATAATCCATTCTCAAGCCACAATGGACTTGACCATTGGCGCATTGTTCTCGAAAGTATGCAGGGCCACTTCGAGCTGATCCTCCAGTGCATCAAGACTATCGAAGACGCGGTGATGGAAGTGCTTCTCACGCAATTCATCCCACACATGTTCGACGGGATTGAGCTCAGGCGCATAAGGTGGCAAAGGTAACAGTTTCATGTTCTGTGGTGGTTTGAGTAACCGACTGGCGTGCCAGCCGGCGCCATCGAGCACCATTACGATTTTGTCGCTGGGGTGACGCGCGCTCACCTCATCGAGAAACAACTGCATACAGTCGGTATTGACGTATGGCAAGATCAAAAAATCAAGCTCTCCACTTTTGGCCTCCACTGCCGCGTACACGTAGGGGTACTCGTGGGTCAGCATCGCTTAGCATAGTGGTCGTACGGGCTTGGGAGCCCAACACCGACGCACGTCGTTGATGCGCCCAAAACGCGCCTCATCCTGAAACATCAGTCGGATCGGTTCGTTTTTGGCCCAGCCCTGACGGATTTCGGCGAGTGTTTGGGGGAGTTTTTTTCCAGTCTGCCTGGGCTACTGGATTGCCTTGCGGATGCCTTTTGTCAGGTGCGAGTTTGCGCCAGTTGTGCCGATGCAGTCATTTGTACACCGATGACAGCGCCATCTTCCGCCCCAGCGCTATTTCGAGTTGGGGCTTGATCTGGCTGACCATCAAAATACCGCCCATACGGGCAGACTCCAGGAACGGTTTGAGTAGTTCAGCTTCGCGCTCAGGCAGGGGGGAAGTACTCTCTGTGTCGCCCTCCGCGCACGGACTTACCTTTATCGCCTATGGCTCCACCCGCAATGAACTGATTGCGCAAACGGCACGCCCAACCTTTGGACAATCCGATCGTCGTCGCTGAAGCAATGGCTTGGAGTGCGATAGCAAGTACATCCTGGCCTCGCGGTAGCCGTGACATGAATTACCTCCTCAGTTTTTCAATGTATAATTAGCTATTAAACAGTATATAGTTTATATCAGTAGCCGTAAGAGCCGATTTTTTAATATTTTAATCGGACTGCAGTAGTGAAAATCGGCTAATGGATTATTTTGGTTAAACACTAGCTCCCCCACCTTAGCCACACTCGTAACTGCCGGAAAGATTCAGCATCCAGACTGTCCGGCAAAATAATGATGCTACGCGCTAAGTACTTCTCTTGCGGCAGCACATTCAGTATGGTGAGAAAAGGAGTAACCAGACTATCGGCCGATACCCGCGTAGTCACTTGATCCCCATTGCGCGCAATCAACAGGATCATGTCTCCGTCCAGCAGTAACGTTTTGTTAGAGGATAGCGCTAACAACCAGGCATCATGCCATACGTGATACAGCAGGCTAACTAACACAAGCGAGGCCAGCAGTATCTTCGCCCATAATGGCAAAGCTAATGGAACCAGAACCGCGAGCGTAGCGCCATGCGAGGCAACTAATGCGATTGTAAAATAAATGGAAGGTTGAAGATTAAATTGCCGTTGCATGGTTACTTTTTGACAACTCGAAATATTTTCAAGGAAAAATCAGAGCTTGGCGCCTATTTCAGGGGCGCACTTTATTTTTAAACGGTGTTGTGCTACGACGTGAGTCTGTCTTGCGATGGGGAGCGGCACTCATGTCAGTGCCTATTTTTTTATTTTTATGCCCCGCATCCGTAATTCCATTATCAAATTTTTCGGCCTTGCTTCCCGTCCATGCAGCGACTTTCTCCGTAACAGGTTTCGATTCCATGCCCACCCAGTCAAGAATTTGACTCACCTCTCCTGTACCGAGTTCTGCCAGCGTGCCTCGCTTCAAGCGAGGCGGCAGGTTAACGATGCCGAAGCGTACACGTATTAAACGGCTAATGGGCAAACCTAATGCTTCGAAAGTACGACGCACAATACGATTGCGCCCTTCCTTCAACATCAGGCGATACCAGTGGTTGTAGCCCTCCCCTCCTTCGTCGGTAAGCCTCTCGAACTTCACCGGGCCATCCTCCAAGGTGATTCCTTCCTTCACCATCTGCTCCATCTGCTCATCACTCATACTGCCCTGCACGCGCACAGCGTATTCGCGTTCCACTTCAAAGCGCGGGTGCATTAGTCGGTTAGCCAGATCACCAGAGGTCGTAAAAATCAACAACCCACTGGTATTAAAATCGAGCCGCCCAATGGCAACCCATTTCATGCTTCGCAACTTAGGTAATTTGTCGAACACGTTTGCACGCTTTTCTGGATCATCGCGACTAACAATCTCGCCTTCCTGCTTGTGATACAGCAATACACGCGGCAAATTATTGTTACTTGTTCTAATATTAACAATGCGCTTGTCGGCACGCACCACGTCATCTTCGGTCACACGCATACCCAGCGTCGCTACTTCTCCGTTCACCGTTATGCGCCCAGCGGAAATCCATTCTTCCATAGTACGACGGGAACCCAAGCCGACCTGCGCCAATACCTTCTGCAAGCGCTCGCCTTGTTGTTCTGGTTGCTTTGCATGTTCATTCATCCTGTAACCTCTCGTCTTTCCAGCACAGCTTGCGCCAGCGTACCGCTATCCACATGTTCCAGTTCGCCACCCACTGGCAGCCCGCGCGCGATGCGCGACACTTTAATGCCCTGCGCGCATAGCAAGATAGTAATGTAGTGTGCAGTGGCATCACCTTCTACGGTGAAATTAGTGGCAAGTATCACTTCGCATGTATTTTCCTGTGCCCGCCTAACCAGCCGTTCAAGGTGCAATTCACGCGGGCCGATGCCATCCAGTGGAGAAAGCCGTCCCATCAGCACAAAATACATACCGCGATAGCACTGCGCCTGTTCCATCATGAGCAAGTCGGCTGGCATCTCCACCACACACAGCAGGCTAGTATCACGCTTGGGCGAACGGCACAAAGCGCAAATTTCTTCTTCGGAAAAATTATTACACTTGGCACAATGATGGATGTTTTCCACAGCATGTCCAAGCGCTCGTGCTAGACGCAATGCGCCTGGTTTGTCGCGTTGCAGCAAATGGTATGCCATACGCTGTGCAGATTTCGGTCCAACACCGGGCAGACAGCGCAAGGCGGCTATCATTTCTTCCAGACTGGAAAGTGTGTTCATCCAGATACTAAAAACATTAGGGTATTCAGAATGGCAAACTCATGCCGGGCGGCAGATTCATGCCCGCTGTGAAGCCACCCATTTTTTGTTGGGTCACTGCAGCCACCTGCTTCATCGCATCATTCATTGCCGCCACGATCAAATCTTCCAGCATTTCCTTATCGTCGGATAACAAACTGTTATCCAGCATCACGCGGCGCACATCATGGGCACAGGTCATAACCACTTTTACCATGCCGGAACCGGCTTGACCTTCTACCTCGACTGTAGCGAGCTCGTCCTGCGCCTTTTTCATGTTCTGTTGCATCTGCTGGGCTTGTTTCATCATCCCGGCCAATCCGCCCTTCATCATGTCTGTACCCTCCTTAATTTATTGTATTGATTTGATCGTTTCTTCAAGTATCTGAGCGCCTAATTGTGCCTGTGCTTCACGCACAAATGGGTCTTGCATAATGGCCTCAACTGCGTGCTGCTGACGTGTCTGTTTCACTTGCTGTTCAACTGCGGCTGGGGTGGCCACGTTGTTCACACCTAACGTAACCGACAATCGCACTGGCTGAACGAAATAGTCGGTAAGAGCGGCCTGCAATTTTTCCTGGGCCATTTTATTGGTCAACAAATGTTTGTGCTGCGGTGCTAAAACTAAAGTTAACCGTCCCTCAACAAAACTTTCCAGCGTGCAATGCTTCGCCAATTCACGTGCCATACCTTGCACATTCAGTTGTGCCAATAATGTGCTCCAATCAAGTGTCACCGAAGTAGTTTCTACCGGATTGACTGGTGGTGAAATAGTCTGAATAGGTTGCAGTTGTGATTGCGGCTTTGGCTGTGGCGCAGGTATCGCAGTAGCTTGAGCCACTGGCAATGTCGCCACTTCAACTGTGCGCTGTTCCGACATCGCCTTGGCGCCAGCTGGCCTGAATGCCAACATGCGTAACAACGTCATGGTGAAACCAGCATACTCATCAGGCGCAAGGTCAATTTCATTTCGCCCGTGTATGGCAATCTGATAATACAACTGAATTTCCTCCGCGCTAAAACTCTGCGCCAGTTCCAGTAAGCGCATTCGCTCCGGCTCATCTTCTGGAATGGCTTGCGGCACCGTTTGCGCCAGAGCAACACGATGCAACAGAGTCGCCAAGTCTTGCAAGGCAGCATCAAACGCCAAGCTGCGGCTTTGCATATCGTCAGCTATACGCAGCAAACCGACTCCGTCTCGCGCCAGCAAAGTTTGCAATACGTCATACAGATAACTCTGGTCGATCGCGCCTAACATATTACGAACCGTCGTCTCATCGATTTTGGAATCGGAATAGGCAATGGCTTGATCGAGCAAGCTTAGCGCATCGCGCATACTGCCCTGCGCCGCACGGGCCAGCAATGCCAGCGCTGCGATTTCAAACGTGATGTCTTCCTGCCCCAGCACATACTCCAAGTGTGCGACGATTAACGCAGGCGGCAACTGTTTCAGATTGAATTGCAAGCAGCGCGACAGAACAGTGACGGGGATTTTTTGCGGGTCAGTTGTGGCGAGAATAAATTTGACGTGCGCGGGCGGCTCTTCCAATGTTTTTAACATTGAGTTGAAGGCCGCCTTGGAAAGCATATGTACTTCATCAATCAGATAAACTTTGTAGCGTCCCAATGTGGGCAGATATTGGGCGTTATCCAGTACTTCGCGCATATTATCAATGCCGGTATTAGAGGCCGCATCCAATTCAATGAGATCAACAAAACGTCCACTGTCGATTTCCGTGCAAGCGCTACAAATTCCACACGGTGTGGCGGTAATGCCGCTGATACAATTCAAAGATTTTGCAAAAATGCGCGCGATGGTAGTTTTGCCTACGCCGCGCGTGCCAGTGAACAAATAGGCGTGATGTAAACGATTTTGTGTCAGCGCATTGCTTAATGCCTGCACAACATGCTTCTGCCCCGCCAATTGCGCGAAGATCTTAGGTCGCCATTTGCGCGCTAGAACAGAAGTTACTGACAAAATTTACGTTGTCTCAAAAATGGTAGGCAAGGCGAATTTGGCTAAAATTAATGCCTGGATTTGGGTGCTTAATTGAACCATTAGATAGATGCTGAAAACGATAGCCTAGATCGAACTGCTTCCGATCCCCGAAACGCAGGCCTGCGCCGAGATGATCACCGAATTGAAAAGCGGTACTAAATCTACGGTCGGCATTGATATGAATATCGGAAATCAGATGAACTCCAATCCCTGCTTCCAGGTAAGGCGCCAAGCCGGAAAGATTTTTCTGTTGCAGACGAAACACCGGAGTAAAACCGATATCCGTAATGTTGTGATTACTGCCCGCACTGTTTTGGCCGTTCCACCGTCCAGCTGAAGCTTCCCAATAGCCAGTCACCAACCAGTTGCCATCGGTAAACCACTTCTTTTGCCAATTCCATTGGGCGCCGATACGCGCCATATTGGTTTTATCGCCACTTCCAATCTCAGCGGAAACACCATCTATGGCCCACACATTCCCATTTAACAATAACGCACCGATCAGTACACAGATCTTTTTCATTGTCACTCCAGCTCCGAATAAGGAGGCGAGCCTTATCCCCGGCACTTGCAGTAAATGGTTATGGCTGCTTCCTTCCGGATCTGACCAGGTTCACCACCTTGCAATGCGGGGAGGCCCGCCAATTCTTTCAAGTTATCCAACAGCCTGCTGCGTAATACCAAGACGGCGTTACTAAGCCATTAAAAATACTAATGTATTTGTATACAATGCACATTCAAATTTCATCCTTAAATGCACATTGTCCTGATGATACTTTCTACGGCTATTGAACCACTTATTATTTTGTAATAATACTATCAAATGAATCGGCTGGCAAAATCCAGCCTTGTTTAATGTGGTATGAGTCTGAACGATAGCTGCATTTCCAACGAAGGATGAGCCTGCTAGTGTTTCTCATGATGCCCGCCGAATTCATAGCGCAAGGCAGACAACAATTTGTTGCCGTAATCTGCTTCTCCGCGCGAGTTAAAGCGATCAAATAATGCGGCGGTCAGAACCGGCGCGGGCGTACCTGATTCGATAGCGGCGATGCTAGTCCAGCGTCCTTCACCGGAGTCCGACACCTTACCGCCAAACCCTTCCAGGTTCGGATCGACTTGCAACGCATGTGCGGTCAAATCAAGTAACCAGGAACTCACCACGCTGCCGCGCCGCCATAACTCAGCTACTTCGGCCACGTTAATATCGTAGCGGAACGCTTCCGGCTCGCGTAACGGGGTGGTTTCTGCATCCACCCTATGTGACAGGTTACCAACATTGGCATGACGCAATAGATTGAAACCTTCGGCATAGGCGGCCATCATGCCGTATTCAATACCATTATGAACCATCTTGACGAAGTGCCCGGCTCCCTCGGGCCCGCAGTGCAGATAGCCGATCTCGGCCGTGCTCGGCTGCCCGTTGCGTCCTTCGGTGCGCGGTGCAGTTTCCACACCTGGCGCCAGTGCAGCAAAGATGGGTTGCAAGTGCGCAACCGTGTGTTGCTGGCCACCAATCATCAGGCAATAACCGCGCTCCAGCCCCCAAGTCCCGCCGCTGACCCCCACATCCGTATAATGGATGGACTGCGCCGACAGATTCTTTGCGCGGACGATGTCGTCCTTATAATAGGAATTACCGCCATCAATAATGATATCGTCCGCGCTTAACAACGGGGTCAATTCTGTGATGCTGGCATCCACCACCGCCGCGGGCAACATTAACCAGATGGCGCGCGGTACACTCAACTTATTCACAAAATCCTGCACGCTGACAGCAGGTGTCATACCCTCGTTTGCCAGTGCTTGTACTGCTTCGCTGCTGCGATCAAACACGACACATTGATGTCCAGCGCGCTGCAAACGACGAACCATGTTTGCACCCATACGTCCCAACCCTATCATTCCAATCTGCATTATTTACTCCTCTAATAAAATAAATTTTTTTGTGCTCTGAGTTCAGACATTAAGACCAACCTTAAGATATTCGGCACGGTGAAAGCCGTTCAAACTATCTTTTCAGCATGGTGTGCGGCAAACAAGGCCGGGCCATACAATGCCGCGCGATCATTCAGAATCACTTTGACCGGCATCGCCGCCAGTAGCGGTCGCATCCGCCCTTTGTCGAGAAAGGCATTGAGGAAATCACCCGTCTGCAACAATGGTAATATTTTCGGTGCGATACCACCGCCAATATAGAGGCCGCCACGGCTCATCACTTTGAGTGCCAGATTGCCGGCTTCCGCGCCATACAAGCTGACGAATAATTGCATCGTCTCCACGCATACTGCATCGCTGTTTGCCAGTGCCGCAGCGGAAATTGCTGCCGCTGCATCTATATTACGCATCTCTTCCGCTAGCCACACTGGGGTCGATGCATGCCGGTAGTCAAGCAAGAATGCATACAGATCAAGCAGCCCCATGCCGGAAACGACACGCTCCCAACTGACATGTCCTCTCATGTTCTCAGAATGGCGTTGTTGTAAATGTCTTAGCAAGGCAAATTCCAGGGTGTTGCGCGGACTGAACGTGGCGTGTCCGCCTTCCGTGGCGAAGGGGCGATATGATTGTCCGTCCCAATATAAACCCGCCTCGCCCAAACCCGTCCCGGCAGCGATCACCGCCGCATTACCCAGCACTTCGGGCGCCCCCGCTTGCAGCGTCAATAAATCAGCATCGCCTAGCGCGGGCAAACCATAAGCTGTGGCCTCTAAATCATTCAGCAGATGGCAGCGCAAAAAACCGAAGCGTTGGCGCAGTGCGGCGGCATCGATCCGCCACGGCAAATTAGTCGCTTGCGCCACGCCATTTTGCACCTGCCCGGCAATGCCAAAAGTCGCATCGTCAACGTGATTACCCGATGACAAAAATTCACTTAGCAACGTTTCAAAAGTGTCATAGCGCTGGCTGGGATAACTAAGTTCGTGGAGGATGACAACGTCACTCCCGTTCACCTCGACTAACGCCAAACGGGTTTTGGTACCGCCGATATCACCGGTAAGGATAGATCCCATTTTAATATGCCTCAAGATTGCCTCCTTCTGGATTTAAGGAATGACGCCAGAACTGGTCTTCACGATCAAATAAACGGTAGGTGCCGCGCGGCCCCCAGCTACCGGCGGGATAGGTGTTGATGAAGCTGCGCTCCATCGACCACACCTTGATTACGGGATCAACCACGCGCCAGGCCGCCTCGACTTCATCAATGCGCAGAAACAGCGAGTGGTCGCCGAGGATGACATCAAGGATTAACCCCTCGTAAGCATCAAAATCTTCCTCGCCAGCTTTGCGATACGTCGCATCCAGGCTGATAGTGCGTGTTTGCATATC
Organism: Candidatus Nitrotoga sp. AM1P; assembly: GCF_013168275.1. GTDB lineage: Bacteria > Pseudomonadota > Gammaproteobacteria > Burkholderiales > Gallionellaceae > Nitrotoga. The sequence goes on from NZ_AP019547.1 coordinate 636,850, forward strand.
CAGCCCCGGCACCTTGACCTGCAACTCCATCTTCAGACAATCGTTCGGCTGGATGCCAAGCATAATCCAATTTGGTTGCGGCGCACCTTTACGGATGTGCCGCAGCAAATCCTGCGGCGGCGCCTTGAAGCGTATGCAAATCGCCGAGCTACCTTCGGCCATGCGTTTGCCGGTGCGCAGATAGAACGGCACGCCCGCCCAGCGCCAGTTGTCGATGAACAATTTCATTGCGGCATAGGTTTCGGTCGTGCTGCCAGGCGCGACATTTGGCTCTTCCAAATAACCAGGCACGGTCTTGCCGTCGATCATGCCGCTGGCGTACTGGCCGCGAAAAGCGTGGGCATGCACCGCGTTCTGGGTGATGGGACGGATAGCTTTCAGCACTTTCACTTTCTCATCACGCAAGTGTTCTGCAGACATGCTCAACGGCGGCTCTATCGCCACCAGTGCTAATAACTGCATCAAATGGCTCTGCACCATGTCGCGCAGCGCGCCTGCACCTTCGTAGTAATCAGCGCGCCCTTCCACCCCCAGCGTCTCGGAATGGGTGATCTGCACATGGTCGATGTAGTGATTTTTCCACAACGGTTCCAGCAGCAGGTTTGCGAAGCGGAACACCATAATGTTCTGCACCGTACCCTTGCCGAGGTAGTGATCAATGCGATAGATCTGCGACTCATCGAGATGACGATAGAGACTGGCTTGCAGGGTTTGCGCCGAAAGTAGATCGTAACCGAACGGTTTTTCAATCACCACGCGACGCCAGCCGTTATGCTGTTTCAACAGCCCGATGTTGCCCAGCCTTTCCACGATGCCGGGATAATCGACGGGGCGCACCGCCATGTAATACATCACGTTTGGTGGAAATTTCGGATCATCGTCCAGCAAGGTTTGCAGCCGCGTATAAGCCTCCTCATCACCAGGTGGAATGGAAAAATAATGCAGGCGAGTACAAAAACGTTGCAATGCTGCTTCGTCAATTTTCGTACCATGCACTTTACGCAGAATGTCACTTACAACATCCAGCCATTGTTCATGGTCGTAGTGGGCAATATCACAACCCAGGATAATCAGATGGTCAGGCAGACGCTGTGCGGTTTCCAGATTAAACAATGCTGGAATCAGTTTGCGTCGGCTCAAATTCCCACCGGCACCGAAAAAAACCAGCGTACAGGGTTCCAGGATTTTCATGTGGCCTATCCTTTTAAGTGATATGACTTATATACATACATCCGGCAAGCCGGGACGTGCAGTGCTGTGCTGCTCTAAAGCTTTTCTGCAAGTGTTTTTTCCAGTTTGATTTGATCCACGGTGAAACCGCGTATGCCTTCCGCCAGTTTTTCCGTGGCCATGGCGTCCTCGTTTATCTCCCAGCGGAATGTCGCTTCGGCCATGGGTGGTGGCTGCGGTTCGAACGCTCCAGTATCGTTCAATTGCCGTACTAGCTCACCTTGAGTGGCTTTCAGCTCTTCCAATAAAGGGGGCGCGATGGTGAGGCGGTCACATCCGGCCAGCGCCAATATCTCGCCCATGTTGCGGAACGAAGCACCCATGATAATGGTGTTGTAACCGTGCGACTTGTAGTACGCATAAATTTTGCGTACCGACTGTACGCCAGGATCTGCTTCCGCCGCAAAGTCATGCCCGCTTTTAGCCTTGTGCCAATCAAGAATGCGTCCGACAAACGGGGAGATCAACGTCACGCCCGCCTCGGCGCAGGCGCGTGCCTGGGCAAAACCGAACAGCAGGGTAAGGTTGCAGTTGATGCCTTCGCGTTCAAGGATTTCCGCAGCGCGGATGCCTTCCCAAGTAGAGGCGATCTTGATCAGCACGCGGTCGTTGGGTATGCCTGCTGCGTTGTAAAGACTGATCAGCTTGCGAGCCTTGTTCACCGTGGCTGTGGTATCGAAGGAAAGCCGCGCATCCACTTCGGTCGAAATACGTCCCGGAATATACTTGAGCACCTCCACACCGACATCTACCGCCAGTCTGTCCATAGCAGCTTGCGCCCGCTGCTCATGATCATTGCATTGCGATTTGGCCCAGACGATGACATTTTCGATGAGCGGAACGTATTCCGGCAGTGAGGCAGCTTTGAGCAACAATGACGGATTGGTGGTGACATCCTGCGGCTGGTGAAGGTGAATCGCTTCGATATCGCCGGTATCCGCCACGATGGTGGTCATGGATTTCAGTTGTTCCAGTAGATTGCTCATGATATTCCTCCTGGTAAGTATTAGGGTGAAAACTGACTATTGATGACCTATTGCTGGTTACAATCTATATGAGTCAGGGCTTAACTGCAACGGGCTCTGCAAAACACGCTGCGTCTTGCTCAACAAACTGAAAATCAGCAAAACCGGCGTGAGCGTGTTCTCCAGTATTGTCGGTGTCGGATGCGACGGTGAGCAGAACCAGGTGCGCCTGCTCTGATCCAAACTCCGTAACCATATCCTTCTGCACATCGTGGCGTGCAACGACCCATTTTCCTGCATTCGCAGCACCCGATTCGGCCACTATCATGTGGATGCGGTCGCTATAAGCATTTGGCTTGCGCGTACCCACCGGATAACGATTGTCCCACACATAATTGATCGCGGCATCGGGCACCGCATCGCCATAGATACTGCGTGCCAGCTTGAGTTTGACGCGTGTCGTAAAACTCAGCGCAGACGCCGGCATAGCAAACGAAACATACACGCGCGCAGCATAATCATCCCCTGCTTTGGTGGCCATGTCGGCCGTGACCAGCGGGGCATCCACGCGCCAGCGCCAGCACAACACCGGCGTGCGATTCAAATCGATCTCGACTGGTCGCGCCAGCAACGTCATACTGCGCTCGGCGGTGGCTTCGATGGCCAACACATCGTCCCATCGCGTGACGCGGTAATGAGTGGGCGGTACTTTTTTATTGAGCTGTATCAATTGCCACGGAGACGGAACATCCACGGACTCCTGGGTGAAATGATCGAGCCAGACTTCATCGCTCGCTTGAGCCAGTAAAGAGAGAGTTGACCCTATCAGCAGCACTAAGTTCCGTAATGTCATGGGACCTCTATGTTCGGTAGCAAATATTTCAAATCCTGCGGCGTATCCACATCGTGCAACAACTGCCCAACATGCAGCGACCAGCCGAGCTGCCCGATACGCGCGATGGTGATGCGGGCAACTGCATCGGTGCTCCACGGCATGTCACTGAATAGCACTGCACTGTAGCGCTTGAGTCCCAGCAGCGCATAACCGCCATCGGCGGTGCAATGGATAACTGCATCGTGTTCGTGCAATGATTGAGCAGCCTCACGCAGCAAGGTGGCGGACATTTCCACGCAGTCTGTACCAATCAATAAAACGAATCCTGTATTTTCAATGGCGCGCTTTGATGCACGCGCCAGTCGCGCACCGAGATCACCCTCGCCTTGATCGGTAATCTCAAGGCCAGCCGGAAGTGTTATACCTTGCCAAGCGATATCGTCAATATTGGGTGTGCTGCATAACTCGACCGTGCCGATGTCAGCGGCCTGTGCGTTGAACAAAGTGTTGGACAGCATCTGCAGCGCCAGTTTGGCCGCAGCCTCAGCCCCCAGCAAGGGAATCAGGCGCGTCTTGGCAAAACCGGGCTGCGGGGCTTTGGCAAAAATAATGATGCGGGTGGGTATCATTGGTACAACCTCGCTAACTCACCCGCATCCGTGCCGCGCCAATACGCCCAGCGCAAACGCCACATCAGCAGAATAGTACGCCATACCCCGTGCACCTCCCAACGCCGACCGGATGTCGTCACACAATGTGCAATGCATACGGGACGCGAGAACGCCAGCAACCGTTTGCTCAGCTCAACATCTTCCATTAGCGGCTGATCAGGAAATCCCCGTAAGTGCTCGAACACGGCACGCCGCACGAATATCGCCTGATCACCGGTAGCAATTCCGGTCAGGCGCGAGCGCCAATTCATTAAGCGGCTGACCACGCGCAACATAATGGGACGACCGGTGATGCACACATCGAAACGCCCCCAGCAAGACTCTTTATTTCCCAAAGCTAGCTCGATGTAATGTGTTGCCTCCTGTGGCAGGCGCGTATCGGCATGCAAAAATAACAGCACATCACCGCTGGCTCGTGATGCGCCGGCATTCATTTGATTTGCTCTGCCGCGAGCAGTGCGCAACGCAATGAACCCAGCCACCTCAGACAGTATTGCTGATCCATCAGCACTGCCGCCGTCGACAAATATGATCTCGCAACCGGCTCGCTGGTATGGCAGCAAGTGCGCGAATAATTCCGGCAATTGCTCCGCTTCATTGAGCATTGGCACGATGATGGACAGGCGCATCATTCAGCCTCGCTTCCATGCGTGATAACGCTTCAACCACGCCAGCACTTTTTGCGGCGAATGGGCGCGTTTCCATTCCCCAGCCGCATATTTGTTTGCTTCAGCCAGAGTCGGGTAAATATGAATGGTGTTAAGAATCTTGTTCAGCCCCAACCCGTATTTCATCGCCAACACGAACTCGATTAGCAAATCGCCAGCGTGCTCGCCAACAATGGTGGCACCGAGGATTTTGTCCTTGCCGGGCACGGTCAGTACCTTGACAAAGCCGTACGCCGTGCCATCGACGATGGCGCGATCGAGATCATCTATGCCATATTTCACTACTTCATAAGGAATGCCTTGCTCGCACGCTTCTCGTTCGTTCAGCCCGACGCGCGCGATTTCCGGATCCATGAAAGTTGACCAGGGTATCACCGAGTAATCTGCCTTGAATTTCCAAAAATCACCAAACAGTGCATTCACCGCCGTATACCACCCTTGGTGGGCGGCGGTATGAGTAAACTGGTAAGGTCCGACCACATCGCCCGCCGCAAAAATATTGGGATAAATAGTTTCCAGATAGTCGTTGGTGACCACTGTGCGCTGGGTTTCAATACCCAGCTCTTCCAGGCCGTAGCCTGTCAGCCGAGCCACGCGGCCTACCGCACACAACAACGCATCGAACTCGATACGGCGCGATTTGCCATCCTGTTCAACCACAATGTATTTGTGCCCGTCTTCCTGCTCGCAGCGCACGGCTTTATGCTCGGTCAGCACGTCCACCCCATCTGCGATGAGCGAGGCGCGAGCCAACTCGGAAACTTCGCTATCTTCGCGAACCATGATGCGCGCCCCCCTCTCAATCTGGGTGACGTGCGAGCCCAATCGCGCGAAACTCTGTGCCAATTCACAACCGATCGGGCCGCCGCCCAGCACCACCAAGCGCGCAGGTGCCGTGTCCAACTTGGCGAATGCTTCCCACAGAGTTTCGCTGGTAACGTAACCCACCTCATCCAAACCGGGCAGCGGCGGCACGAAAGGCCGCGCACCGGTAGCAATGATGATGCTGCGCGTGGTGAGCACTTGAGTCGTGCCATCGTTCAATTTTATTTCTACCGTCCACGGGTCAGTGATGCGCGCATAGCCTTGCAGCACTTCCACGCCCAGGCCGGTATAGCGTTCCTCGCTGTCGTGCGGCGCCACGGTGCGGATGACCTCATGCACACGCGCCATCACTTTTTGAAAGCTGAACGTTGCTTCGTTCGCCTCCAGCCCATAATGATCGGCGTGACGTATTTGATGCGCCAGCTTGGCACTTCTGATCAACGCCTTGCTCGGCACGCAGCCGTAATTGAGGCAATCGCCTCCCATCTTGTTCGCCTCGATCAGCGTCACCTTGGCCTTGACCGCCGACGCGATGTAGGCGGACACCAGCCCACCCGCTCCGCCACCGATCACAATCAGATTGCGGTCGAATCGTGCCGGGAGATTCCATTTGGCATAAACGCGGCGGCGTTGCAGCCAGGTTATGATTTTTTTGATGATCATCGGGAAAAAACCCAACAGTACAAACGAAAGCAATAACCCCGGTGACAGAATGCCGGACAGGCTTTGTAATTGCGCGAGTTGCGTTCCCGCATACACGAACACCAATGTATCCGCCAGCATCCCCACCTGGCTGACCCAATAAAAGGTGCGCGTACGCATCGGCGTAAGTCCCATTAGCAGGTTAATGAGAAAAAATGGAAACACGGGAATCAGACGCAAAGTGAGCAGGTACCAAGCTCCGTCTTTGGCCACCCCATCGTTAATCGCTTTCAATTTGTCACCGAAGCGTTGCTGCACGATGTCGCGCAACACAAAGCGCGAGGCCAGGAAAGCCAGCGTCCCGCCGATGCTGGAAGCGAATGACACCAACACCGCGCCCATCACCAACCCAAACACCGCACCCATGGCCAGTGTCATAACCAATGCGCCCGGCAAAGAAAGCGCAGCAGCAATTACATACAGCATAAAACCAACTGCCGCGACCAACCAGGGCGACTGCGCCTTGAGCGCAGCAAAATCATGCTGACTCTGCTTGAGCGATTCAAGCGTTAAGAAACGCTCCAGATCGAAAGCAAAGAAGCTAACGATCAGCACGAGAATCAATATAACGAGCAGCGCACGCTTCATGTGGTGAGGCTTTCTTCCTCTTTCAATGCGCCGCCACAACTGCTGCCCTGTCCGGCAGTGCAGCCGTAGCAATGGCCGGCAACTTGGATCGGATGATCCTGCAAGTCTTGTTGCAACAGATCACGTAGATGCGGGCGACCTTGGCCGGAGATAGCCAACTCCAACTGTTGATTGAAATCGCAGTCGTAGAGAAATCCCTGCCAATCCACACTGACCAGATTGCGGCACATCACCGTGTCGAGATTGGCAGCAGCGAAGTTTTCTTGCAGTAGGCGCAAGTAGTCGTTGAACTGGCCTTTGGAGACCAACATTGAACCGAAACGCTGGATCGGCATATTGGTAATGACAAACAGCTGGTTGAACACGATGCCAAAATGCTCGAACAGCTCGCGCTGATAATCTGCTTGCAACCCAGTCTGATCTGGCGGCAGTGAAGCACCCTGCGGATTGAACACCAGGTTCAGCGTCAGGCCGCTGTCAGGCTGTCCGTAACCCAGCACATTGAGTTTTTGCAGTGCGACGATACTCTTATCAAACGTGCCTTTACCGCGCTGCTTGTCCACATTGTCCTGCGCGTAACAGGGCAGTGAGGCGACAATCTCGACCTGTTGCGCGGCAAGAAATTCGGCGAGATCTTCCTGTCCAGACTCGAACAGAATAGTGAGATTGCAACGGTCAATCACCTTGCGGCCTTGTGCGCGAGCGGCGCGCACCAGATCACGAAAGCCCTCATGCAATTCCGGTGCGCCGCCAGTCAGATCAAGCGTGTGCAAGTCGCGCGCCGCCAACACCTGTGGAATCAGCGCCAGCGTTTCACTATCCATCATCTCGGTACGAGTCGGTCCGGCATTCACATGACAATGCACGCAAGTCTGGTTGCATTTGTAACCCAGATTGACTTGTAGAATTTCGAGCGTACGACGACGCAAGGCGGGGAATTCAGTGGCTTGTAACAAAGGCAGAGTGGCGTGCATAACTTACTCCTGTAAATATTTCATCCCTCGCAACTGCACCAGACGGACAATGCAATGTTCCTGAGTTGCAGTCGTTATAGAAACCAGATTACTTACAAAGTAAAACTTTGCAACCTGTAAGTGAGATGTTGGGTTTCATTTCATTCAGCTCAACTACCAGACTTCCAGGCCATATTTTGATACAGCTAACGAGGCTATAGAAGAACACTGTTTTCAATGAAAACAGGTATCGTAACTTTTGATTTTTCATAAGGCGATTTTCACAATTTTGAGTTTCTCTAAAGCATCAACGTTTGAATTCACGGGGCTGCGCGGCTTTTCGCGCAGGTACAGTGGAATGAGTGGTTAGCAGCCTGCTATAGCACACGCCGGGCTCCTCTTAATGCGGATTCAAGAAACGTGGCTACTTCAATGCATTCGGAGTGGGTCAGTGCTAGCAAATGCAGGGGCAATCTAAAGCACTCAAGAAACTCGCACTGAATCTTCCGTCTCCATCCGGGAATTTCGTTCGAGTGTTTGTCTAGGTACTGAACAATTATGTCGATATCGTTGGGCTGGCAATTTGCATCCAAGGAGGAACCGAATATCCACACTTCGGATACAAATTCAGCTCTAAGCCGGCGGCACAACCAGATCGACAAGGTGTCAAGGTCGACCATTTAATTCATCAAGGTGAAAACCAAATGCACCGAAGTTGTGAATCTCTATCCCAATTCGCCTAGCTTCGGAGTAGGCGCTTTGAGTTACCTTGTCCCAACTGTTGTAGATAAGGTATTGGGCCTTTGGGTTCTCCGCGGCCTCCGCGATCTCGGAGCCGCCGATAATGTACTCATCGGACATGTACAGTGTAAGAGATTTTCCGCTTGGTAATGCTACCGTTGCCTTCTTATCTCCATGCATATCGAACGACCGCATCTTGCCTTCGGACTTGTAGCGCATCAGCGCATGAATCAATGCCATGGCTTTTCCTATTTTTCCTTCAAAGAATACGTGGAAGCGAGATTAGCGCGAACTTCTGCTCTAGCTCGCTGGACTAAAGAATAGAACTCTTTCGGGAACGGAAAAAGCTTGTAAGCCTCATAAGCGTCTTGCCCGAAGACCTTATACGCGTGAGCATGAGTCACGAATTCCAGATACACAGACTCGTCGTCAGCATCGGACATGAAGTGAAGGTTCTTTTCGATAATTTCGCAAATCTTAATATTGTTCGGAACGATAACCTCAGCCGAGAGTTTCTCCCATACTTTCGCAGTTTCTTCGTCGTTGAACTGGCCGCCCCGCTTCGCAGCAGAAATTGGCCCAATTCGCTCAAAGATGTTTTTGTTCGCGGCAAGAAGGGTGTAGACCGGGTCGTAAAAGCACGTGAGTTGTTTGAGTTTGTATTCTCGCCCCTCCTTGCTCACATTCGTCCAGTCTGTCATGCACCCGGCCAGACGTGCTTGCGCTCTAGATGACCAAATGGAAATTGAGAGACTTACGAGCGAAACAACCGCAGCTAGACTGGCTGCAATAAGAGTTGCCCAACCTTTGTCGAGGGATTGAATAATTTCAGCGAGAGTGATCGACATTGGGGGCTGTTAACTAAGCTGTAGAAAACCCCCATTCTGAAACCTTGTTTCAGCTTTGGGTGGAATTTTTTCAAAGCAAATTGTTGTCTTCATTTTCGGCTGTCTGTTTTCCGATAACATTTCCATTGGAAACTTGCCTAATCTGGCAAGTCTATCCATACGATACAGATGCGAGAAAACGGAGAAGGGGCAGGTCTCAATACTGTTTGGATAGCGCCCTTGACGGAGTGCTTTCCTGTTCAGAACGTTGATTTTACTGAACTCATTTTTCTTAAACGAACACTATTGGGTCAGGTCTAGCAATCATGCATTTTTGCATTACCTTGCAAAGTTACATGATACAACTAGCCGGCTAATTCTATTCTGTATTCTGAGCAGCAGTATTGGGTCGGGTCTGGCAATCATGCATGACCCCCCTGACCCTCATGGCACTCGGTTAAGGCTATGACGTCCCTAAAAAGGATGGGCTGAGCACTTCTGATGGTAAGCTTTTGTTGCGACACGAAAGCCACCAATTTCAGGAGGTCAGCCCAAATGAAGGATAACAAAGTTGAGCGGGTTCGTCAGGAAGTTGCGATGTTTAGACGGCAGTTTTTGCAAGATGACACTAACGCATTCGATCAGGCTTTTGGCAACCAAGAGATTACAGCGGTCGTGAGCGAACTGGTGGCGCCACACCGTGAGCGCATCTATCCCCCATTGGACACGCTACGCCTGTTTGTTGGCCAAGTTCTGTCGGCTGACCGAGCCTGTCAGGATGTGGTGGGCCGCCGTTTGTCCGAGCGGATCGCACAAGGCCAATCGGTGAGCGCGCTCAACACCGGCTCCTACTGCGACGCGCGCAAGCGTCTGCCGATCACCCTGCCGGTGATGCTGGGCACCATGATCGGTGAGCGACTGGAATCGATGACGCCATCAGCTTGGCGATGGCAAGGTCGGCCAGTCAAGTTGTTTGATGGCACGACCATCTCGATGCCCGATACACCGAGCAATCAGCAGGCCTATCCGCAAAGCCGTGAACAGAAACCGGGATTGGGCTTTCCCATCGCCCGTATTGGCGCACTCATCGGCTTGTCCAGCGGCGCGATACTGGGCTATCAAGTTGCGGCATGCGAAGGCAAGGGGACGGGGGAACAAAGCCTGTTGGCGAACCTGCTGGACAATATCAATGCCGGTGATGTATTGCTGGCCGATGCGCTGTTGGCGACGTGGTGGATCATTGAAGACGCGAGTAGCCGGGGGGTTGATGTGGTGATGGCGCAGCATGGAGTGCGGATCACCGACTTCATGCGTGGTCAGCGATTCGGCAAGAATGACCATGTGGTGCAATGGCCACGACCACCGAAACCGAAAGCGATGAGCGCGGAAGAATACGCCCGCCACCCGGAATCTATCACGATGCGCGAGGTAGAGGTTAATGGACGCATTTTGGTGACGACGTTGCTTGATCCGAGGGCTGTCTCGACACAAGAACTTGGCGCGCTCTACAAGATGCGCTGGAACATTGAGGTTGATTTCCGCACCATCAAAGCGACGCTTGAGATGGATGTGCTGCGTTGCAAATCACAGCCTATGGTGGACAAGGAGATTGCGGTTTATTTCATGGCCTACAACCTGGTGCGTTGGGCGATGTCGAAGGCGGCATTGCTCGCGGACGTGTTGCCACGGGTGCTGAGTTTTACCGGTGCCAAGCGCCTGCTGTGTGCATTCGCCGACCAGCTTCGTCGAACATCGGGAAAACAAGTTCGCACCATGATTGCTACAGTGACGACCAGCATTGCGACACTGCGATTGCCGTATCGACCTGACCGAATAGAGCCTCGCGCGAAGAAACGACGGCCCAAAAACCTTCCGCTGTTAACCGTGCCACGTCAAGTCGCGCGTGACCTCATTTATGCTCAGCGAGAGCTTAACCGAGTGCCATGACCCCCTGACCCTTTTCAGAGCGTAGAGTCAATGGTATCAGTCTTGGTAAATGTCTAACCTGGTATGGGTGGGGGAAGATTGCGCGCACTGTGCAGCACTCGCTCGACCAGGATGCCAGAATCAGTTTCAGAAAAGAAAATTAAATATCGCTCATACGGGAGCTGGCGCAAGTCTTCGGCATTACGCGCTGGCTTGTTCAATGGCCACCTGATTAATTGCTGCATGCATTTCGGCGAACATTTGTTCAGCTGGAATTGGCGGGTGCTGGTCGCGTCGGCTGATCGCAATCGCTTCGCGCAAAGTTGCGGCGTCCAGTGCCGCCATCTGACGCATATACAGTGCCGCCGGAACCAAATAAGCCGCCGGACGATTATGGTTTAACACGGCTACCGCTTCATCGCCCGCCTGCTCGATGATAGTGCTGGAGCTACGTTTAAGTTCGGTGATACTAACCGAGCGATTAGCCAATAATTTTTCCATGATTTTGTCTCCAATAGGCACTAAATAAGGTACCGAATTGTGATCATTATTTATGTAGCGGTCAATGCTAGACATCGCGCCAATGTACCAATCCACTCGCGAACAAATGCCCGCTTGCTCGGTTCTATTGCCCTTGCGACGGCTCGGTCACAAATCCTCCTTTCACCAACCCCGCCTTTGCCACGCCGGACATCACCTGCGCCGCCTACAAGATTTCTCCCTTTGGTCGAAATGATAGTTCATTGAAGTCACCTATAGCCAATCCGCAAGCTTTGTGCTAAATCCTGTCCAGTCTGGCCAGAATTAACGCCCACATTAATGGAGAACATCATGCACAGAGAATGGCAACTACAAAAAGCAAAAGACAATTTCAGCCAGCTTATCAAGGGGGCCGCGAGTGGCGATACTCAAGTAGTTACGGTGCACGGAAAACCCACAGCGGTAATTGTTTCGGCTGAAGAATATGCCCGGCTCACCCGCCACCGAACCAAGCTCTCCAGCGTGCTGCTGCGTCCCGACCTCGCAGCCGAAGATCTGGATATTTCCCGCAGCCGCGACACCGGGCGCGACATTGATCTATGAGCTGGCTGCTGGATACCTGCGCGCTTTCCGAATACGCCAAAAAAGCCCCTGCCCCGAAAGTTATCGCCTGGCTAGATGAACAAGACGAATCCAGCCTGTTCATCAGTGTCATCACGCTGGGAGAAATCGAAAAAGACATCCTCAAACTGCGCGCAAGCGACCCGCACCGCAGCCAGAAACTCACTGATTGGCTGGGTAAAGTAGAGCAGCGCTTCGCTGGGCGCATCCTGCCGCTCAATGCCGCTGCCCTTCACGTCTGGGCGCAAATCACCGCACACTCCGAACTGGCTGGACAACCCATGCCGGTGATGGACGGCCTGCTCATGGCCACTGCCCAATGCCACGGTTTCACTGTGGTTACCCGTAACGTGCAGGATTTCGCGATGTACCCGCAAGTGTTTAATCCTTGGGCGTTGTAAATCCGCGTTACGAGCAATTTCAAACCAATCTTTACGCGCCCATTTGGCAAACTCTAGTTGTGCCGTCTTCACCATTACGAACTGGCTTGTTCAATGACCACCTGGTCAATTGCTGCATTCATTTCGGCAAACATTTGTTCTGCCGAAATTGGCGGTTGTTAGTCGCGTCGGCTTATCGCAATCACTTCGCGCAAAGTTGCGGTGTCCAGTGTACCGCCATCTGACGCATACACAGTGCCGCCGGACGATTATGGTTCAACACGGCAACCGCATCATCGCCCGCCTGCTCGATGATGGCGCTAGGTCTACATTTAAATTCCGTGATGCTAACCGAGCGATTAGCCAATAATTGTTCCATGATGTTGTCTCCAATACGCACTAAATTAAGATGTTAAATTGCGACTATTATTCCCGTAACGGTCAATGGGAAGTATTACGAGGTCAGGTCTATAAAGTTTGTACAGCCAACACATGAAATTGATTGGCCGCCCGCTTCTGGGCAGTACCGCTCGACTGCAAGGTTTAACATAACTATAGCCCCAAGCTGTTCATGACAACTTTAGTAAGAACAGATTGCCATATTTGAAATGAACCCTCTCCGGCGCCCTTCATTAATTTTTTGGCTTGTAACCAATGCGACTGCTCTCTGGCATTCGCCAAGAATTCGTGACCAGCCCAAGTCAGGTTTATTGGAATTGCTTTAGGAGAAGAGCCGTCAATAGAACTGGCATCTGCGACCTCAAGTAGACCCGCTTGCCCCAAGATATAAACGTGATATCCGATCTGTTCGTCTGTAAACCCCTCAAATTTCATTTGTTGAGGGGCATACCCTCTTTCATGGCCATCTATTGCCAAGAGAATTTCTCGCACTAAGTCCATATCTCTCGTCATTGTTTACTCCTTCAAGTTAGCGGTAATGCCGAATGTTTGAATTCACCGGCCTGCGCGGCTTTTCACGCAGGTACTGTGGAATGATGGGTTGGAGTACGCGGATTCATGCCGCTGTTGCTCTCTTTAACTGGTTGCACTCGGAGCACAGGACTTGAACATTCCAGTAGCCATTTGAACCGCCGACCGAATGAGGCAAGATGTGGTCGAATTCAATACGCATGGCTTCACTTACCTTGTGCCGCTTGGTAATTCCGGCCACTCCTGGGCACCAACAACCGGACGCAAGAAACTCTGTGAGAACGGTCTGTCTGACCTCGCCAGAAATGTGCCTAACGTGAGCAACAGGAATCTTGATGGTTCCGGCGCTAGAGGGCTGCCAATTGGAATGTAGGTACTCCATAAGCCATTCGACGCCACCTGAGCTTAACACCCACGAGATGTGCTCGCCTTCAACGGCAAACAACTGTGGTCGTCTTTGAATCTCCCGAAAGAGTTCTCTACTGTAAGCACCCGGTATCCAGATAATTGTTCTGCACTTTCTCGGTTGAATATGAAACTGCAGTTTCCCACGGAAATACACGCGAAGAGAGTCTGTTGCAAAGGACAGCGTCACCAGCGGGTTCTTCTCTTGGAGAGCGTCAAGTTCCTTCAGAAGATGCGATGCAATATGGAAAGCAGCAACTCCATCACTCGATGAACGCGTCGACTTCGACAACACTCTGTCGAGGAAGTGGGCGCAGTAGTGAATGCTCCCAAAGCTTTTTTTCACTCAGCTACCTTCAGCATAGAGTTCAACGTGGAGACCTTCAACGAATAGCGTTTATCTGCCGCCATCCTCCAACTTGTCAAACCCACGACTTGATTGGCAGTGGACAAACCTCGTTGGACTGAGCCACCGGAGAACGGAACCTATGGGGATTGTATGGTTTTAAAGTATGGCGTCAATCTAATGTCATGAGGGAGCGTCCATATATGAAGAAGAAACGGATATCCTGTAGAGCATTTTTGACTTATACCGACACCAAACATCGCACAAACTGTCCGGTTAAAGTATCTTTGTTATAGGGACAAGCGAATCCACGCCTGTTAAAACTAGACAACGCCGGTTGAAACGGGCGTAAAAACAAGAAGGCTTCTTGATTTTATCGGCTTACCACATTCAAGTCCGGCTTCAATTCGTTTTCATCGATATAACCAATGGCGCCGGGTGTGGTTTGGACAAAGTTAATGACTTCGGCGGCGCTCGATAGTTCTTTTGGTGGAATACCTTTGCCGATAAAGCGGCGCACCGTCCAATAAGCCGTGTATTTGTCATCTTTCTGATTCAGGTAGTGCTGCAAGAAACGATCACGCAATGCGCCTGCCTTGTGATTCACGGCCGTGACATGCATACCATCGATTTCGATGATCTTGCCAGTAAATATTCTTTGTACGGTATTTGCGTTCAACTTACTTAGACCCGCATGGCCGATGACAACCACGTTCTCTGCATGCGCCTCGCCTATCACAAGTGCCAGGAGCGCGGAGAGCAGCTTGAGTTTGAGTTTCATCATGGCTGTCTCCCTTAGAACGTAAAGTTGTAAGAGAGAGAAAACACATTAATGCGTTGATCGTCGGATTTTCCACCCGGCGGCGCATCAATAAAACTGGACGCGATACCGGTTTGCACGACAGACCATTCGGCCTTGATTTTGCTGTTGATACCAAGCGAGTAGGCGGTGCCGAGCGCCCATGTATTTTGGTCATACACCACCATCGTATCGGCCAGGTTGCGCTCCAAAGCGTTAACCGCCGGGATAATCGTCTGGGTGCCATTTACCGCCTGATACAGGTCGCGGTTTTTCGTGGTTAGCTTGGCGTAGGTCAGGTAGGGTGTCCAGTGACCGATTTCTTTCTGCAGGCTCAGGTAAAAGCCTTTGCTGTCGGGAGAAAGAGTCGAGCCTTCATTTTTGCGTCTGACATACTCGCCGATTGTGCGAAATCCGTGCCCCAAATCAATGCTGGCACCAAAATTGGTGGTAACGGTTTTTATCCTGGATGGGCCGTCCGCAGCAGGGCAGTAATAGTTGCCAATGAATGCCGGCGGAATGCCAATGGGTGCGCAACCGCCAGCCGGCGCGGGCACGTACGTGGATGGCCCCAGTGTGGTGCCGTTGCGGGCCGTGGTATCGGCGAAATGCATACCCGCCAAAAAGGTGTTTCCGTCGCGATTCAAGCTCAGTCGCAGTCCTTTTGACTCGGTCGCCAAGGGTGCAAAGAATTCACCCGCCGCACCGCTTTTAGTGAGGATATTACCGGGATCACGCGCATAAAAACGCCATGATTCCTTCGCGGCATTCCCCCAATAGCCATCAAGAATAAATTCGTTCTCGTTGAGCTGCCAGGTTTTGGCGAACGATGCCCCAATAAAGTCTACCGTCGATGCGGAGGCATAAACCTCAACCGGCAAGCGAGCGGCCGCATAAGTCGTGCCTACATTGGCATTCTCGGAATTCAGATAAAAGGGGATACGTAATTTCCCTACGCGAAACAACCAATCGTCAGCTGGACGGTAGGATAAAAATGCCCAAGTAAGGGTTGGTTGCCAGTTTTGATTGTCACTTAGTAGTGCGGGCGGTGCTACTTTGACTTGTAGCGTCGCGCTCCATGCGGGATTGAATTGGGCATTTAATTGTGCGCCGAATAGGGTGTCACGTTCGAAACTGCCTTTGTTATTGATATAACGCTGGTAGGTGTAATCTTTGTCGGAAATGGCATAGCCCATCGTGCCATAACCCGACAAGGAAAAATCGACGGCTTGCGTAGATAGGCTAACCATGCCGAGCAGGAGGCAGACAAGCGTGCACGCACTATTTTTAAGCCGTTTTTGCATGGCCATTACATTGTTATGAGGCTGATCAAGGCGGTTGCAGGATTTTAGAATTCAACGGTACTATTTAAAACGCGGCAAATTATAACCGTTTGGCTTTTCCTTTTGACTTGTACTTGGCAGGTTTGCTCAATGCTCAGGTTTTGGACATTTGCAATAGCCATTTAACTCGACATAGGCTTGGCCGCTTACTGCGCCGCTAATGTTGCACGCCCCTTCCCAATATACCGGGCCGACCCAGAAGCTGTGGTTGCCGCGCAGCTCCTGATCTGGCACGGCAGGCTGCACGGTGAAAATTTCGCTGCCGATTGTCACCGTCCAGCCGGCGGGATAGGTGCAGCCAGTGGTAGGGCTGGTCCAATGACCCAGTATGGTCACGTCGAATTGATGCGCGGCGAGAGTTGTGGTGCGTCCCTGTGCGTCGGTGATCGAGCCGGACTTTTCTACTGTGGCTTCTTCGCCGTTAAAATCGAATAGCATAATTTGGCGGTTATCTGCCAGTTCGATGGCAAACCATTGCCAGCCTTTATCAATCGCTTGGAACAGCTCGCCGTATTGGCGGTCAAACCAGCTGGTTCCGGTGACTTTGTAAGACTTGCCTTTAATGCTCAAGGTGCCAGTCGTCGCCATATGAGTGCGCGAATAGTAGTAAGTGTAGCCGCCAAAAACATAGGGGTGTGCATCGCCGCCGTAGTGCAGTGCGGGCGATTTGGTTGATTGCAGGTCAATATCCAGCACGTAGTCACCGACTGCGCTGTGCAAATGATCTGTGCCATTGCCGCCCACCGCCGTGACAGAATTGTTCGCACCGGCACTGAGCTTGAAGCCATTGGGAGTTTTGTTGGGGAGTTTGAATTCGACAAATTCCTTGAATTCAAAGCGATTGCCGTTCACATCGGTGATGGCCACTTGTACCAGCTGATCGCGCATGAACAGGAAAGCATCGAAGGTAAAAAACACCACTTCAAAACCAAAATGCTGGCCGTCTTCCGTTTCCAGATGGCCCGTCCAGTACCACCACTGCACCTGTTCGGTGGGTAAAAATGCATCGTCTGCGGGCAGGGTCAGCGGACCAATCAGGCCACGCTTTGGACTAAGCCAGCACATGAGAATAACCGTCACCAAGAGTATCCACGGCAGTAACGGTGGGTATTTCCAAACTATCAGCACCAAGATCAGTACGATGAACCAAGGTGATTTTTGCCAGACTGTACGCATGCTTAGACGTTCCTCGGAATGGGGTTTTTGTTATGCCAGGATTTTACCTGATTGCGTCCAGACTGCTTGGCCAGGTACAGCGCCTGATCGGCCAGTTTGAGCAACTCTGCCGCTGAATTTGTTTCGCTCTGGGAGTTGCAAGCGACCCCAATACTGATTGTGATATGTTCTGCGGCCAGTGAGTGGGCGTGGGAAATCTGCATGGCGGCAACAGTTTCGCGCAAGGATTCGGCCACTTTACGCGCATCTTCCAGATCGGTTTCTGGTAGCAAAACGACAAATTCTTCGCCGCCGTAGCGCGCTATCAAATCCATCGGACGGTTTATCTCGGCTTGCATGGCTTGGGCGACTTGTGCCAAACATTGATCGCCCAAGCCGTGACCATAGTGGTCGTTAAACAGTTTGAAATAATCCACATCCAACATCAGCAAGGACAGTGCATGTTGCTGCCGTACCGCACGCTGCAGCTCGTTGTCCAGCGTGTCGTCGAAACGACGTCGATTGGCGACCTGGGTTAGTCCATCTATGAACGAAAGGCGTTTTAACGCATCGGTTTGCAGTTTGAGCGCAATGTGGTTGCGTACCCGTGCTTTGATAATGGGCGGGCTAATCGGCTTATGAATGTAGTCCATTGCGCCCAGCGTCAGTCCAAGTTCTTCATCTTCGGTTTGGTTGCGGGCGGTGACGAACAACACGGGAATATCACAGGTATCTGGATTGGCCTTGAGGCGTCTACAAACTTCATAACCATCCATCTCCGGCATCATCACATCCAGCAAAATCAAATCCGGCAAGCTGGCCGCAACCAACTCCAGGGCTTTAGCGCCGCTGGTCGCCAACTGGACACGGTAATCTTCGCGCAAAATGCTGCTCAACAGGCTCAGGTTGGCGGGCACATCATCCACCAGCAAGATCGTCGCGCGTTCGGTTTTGGCAAACATGGGGTTGTACTCCGCTATGTTATAAAGGTTCAAGGTCTTAAAGTTTCAACTTCCGGTAACAAGGCCAAGGCAATATCAAAATCAAAATTATCCAGCGCCACCGAGATACGATGTACGGTCTGCACTGGCAGCAGGTTTGCAAATGCAGGCTTGTGAGCTTGCCATAAATCTGCCGCTTCAACATTGCATTCTCTCAGCAATATTCTCAGTTGTGGCAAACAGTCTGGCCATTGGCCCGGTAGCGTGACAGCTTCTGACTGTGCGCTTAGTTCATACGATGGCGATAGGGGCGCATGCTCTGACAGACCCTTGAGTAAATGCCGTAGCGCCTCAGGCAATACCGGTTTGGACAGGAATAGATGAGCATTCAACCTGGAGACGGTATCGTGCATGACATCCGTATCGTAGGCGGAGACGATGACCGGCAAAGGCTGGTTATCTGGCGATTGTGCGTGCAGGCTACGCAAGACTTGTTCGCCATCCATGTTGGGCATGACCCAGTCCAACATCAGCAGATGATAGGGGCGATTTTGTTGCTGTGCCTGAGCAATCATTTCTAGCGCAACCTGACCGTTTTCGGCGCTGTCGATGCCGGCTCCCGGTGTCTGACTCACGCCAAGATGATGCAACATTTTAACCAGCACCATGCGCGCTTCAGGTTGATCATCTACGACCAAAACGCGCAGGTTCTGTACGCCAGACAAGCTCGCTGGAGTAGCCGTGCCCGGTTGCGCACGCAAAAAACGGGCGGTAAAAATGAAGTGTGAACCGGCATCGGGTTTACTTTCCACCCAGATACGCCCGCCCATCAGCTCGACAAAACGCTTGGCAATTACCAGCCCCAGGCCCGTCCCTCCGTATTTTCGCGTGGTGGAGCCATCCGCCTGGCTAAACTCTTGGAACAAGTGTTCCATCTGTTCCGCCGTCATGCCGATACCCGTATCGCTCACGGCAAAACGTAGTGTCATTGATTCGGCATCTTGTGCATCGATACCCAGCGTCAACTTGACATGGCCGCTATGCGTAAATTTGATGGCGTTGGATAACAGGTTGATGAGGATTTGCCCCAGGCGCAACGCATCCCCAACCAAAGCGCCCCCTTCATCCAACAAATGGGGGGTGTCCACTTCAAACAATAATTCCACTTCTTTTTCGTAAGCGCGTTGTTGCAACAAGGCCAGAGCGTTGGAAACCACCTCCTCAACCAGGAAGCGATTTTGTTCCAGCTCCAGCTTGCCCGCTTCAATCTTGGAAAAATCCAGGACGTTGTTGATAATGTCCATCAGCATCTTGGCGGCGTTATGCACCTTGGAAATATAATCACGCTGACGCGCATTCAGGTCTGTTTTGAGCGCCAAATAGGCCATACCCAGAATAGCGTTCATGGGCGTACGAATTTCATGGCTCATCGTAGCCAAAAACATGGATTTGATTTTGGTCGCATTCTCGGCTTGATTACGCGCTTTTTCCAATGCCAGCTGTACGGTTTGGCGACGGCTGATATCGGCTTCGATTGATTGCGCCATGCTGTCGAACGTCTCGCTCAACACGGCCAGCTCATCTACCTCTGAATCCCGTGTCGAATCCAATGCTGAATCCAGTCTGGTGCGGCTGGTGTAGTCACCTGCCGACAATCGGTCGGCAGACAGCTTGAGTCGTTCGATCGGCTTTAATACCTGGCGACGCACGGTATTAAAGGCTAACCCAACCAGACAGATGGTGACCGCCATGCTTGCCAGCAAAACCATAATGAGCCGCTGCAAGCGTGCGGTTGCTTGCTCGACCTCGCCTTGGGTGCGCTTGCTGACTTGTTCATTTAGCCCCTCTACCGCGTGTGCCAAATCGGCTTTCAGCCGGTTATAAGCCTGGCTGTAAACCAGCTTGCTGGCAAAATCAAGACGAGGAGTTCCTTCGGAAACAAATACGCGTTTATCTGGGTCATAAAGCCCTTGCGTAGCGGCAAAAGCGATCTGCTCGGTTTGCTTCATGGCTTCGGTGGCCGCGAAAACCTGCGTGAGTGTCTGAAGTTCTTGTGCGTTGAAACCCAAAGCGCGCATCCTGTCTGTTAATACATGGCGTTCAACTTGTTCAGGTATAACATGCAACATCCGCTCTGCAATCACATCATCCCAATAAGTCACGGGATTAAATTTGGCGGGTGCGGATTTTTTACCCTGACGTACGGCAAGGATATCGTAGTAATAAAACAGATAGCGCGACTCGCCGGTAGTCGTGTAGGCGCGCACCAGACTGGCCAGTTGTTCGGTTTCTTGTTGCAGTTCGTTAGACAACTGAATAGACAGCCGCCGATGTTCTTGCACGGTCATCATTTTGCTGTACGCCTGCTTAATCAGCACGACGCATAGCATATTTGCGCCCAATACCAGCAACACCCCCACAGAAAACCAGATTGAGAGTTTGCGCAGTTTCATCGGTACGGGCGACTATCTACAGCAATGTATTCACAAGGTTCAGGCATATTCGGTCGCGTATGACTGCTTTCAGCATAAGATTTCATCATCGTGCCACAAGTTTCACCGTCAGGCCATCAAGGTTCACCGCATGTGAATGGATCAAAGCATTCCCCGCTCAAATCAACGCGCCGCGAAGACAAATCCAGATCAAGCCGTATCTCGGAATAGATTTCGATGAAGGCAGCGAAAAGGATGTAATCGTCAGCGGCAATATTCTTTTGTTCCATTTATGGAATAACTTATCCCATTCTCATGGCTTTATCTATCTTTTTAAGCCGTCTAGTATGTAACCACATTACTTCACTTGAGAGGTCAACATGATTAATTCTGAAATTCCCGAGCAAAAAGACGGCGTAACGAAAAAATGATTTTAGCAATGGGCGTTTTGTTTGAACCAAATAACTTCAAACCAACAAGGAGCATGACATGAAGACCAACAATATTTTCAAGCAGATCAATGGCAATATCGTGAAATTGGTATCAATACCTATGATCAACGCATCGCTTGCGCTCGCCGCCAGACTTCTAGCGTCGGCAATCTTCATTGGTGCAGGATTCAGCAAACTGGGCGCGGGTTATGCGGGAACGCAAGCCTATATGGCATCTGTTGGGCTCTCCGGTGAGCTTCTACCCTTGGTGATCGGGCTGGAAATTGGGGGTGGGCTGGCGCTGTTGCTTGGTTTTCAGACCCGCTTAGCGGCATTCGCGCTGTCGGTTTTCTGCATCGTTTCCAGTGTGTTGTTTCATTCTGGCGCAGATCCGATGCAACAAATCATGTTTATGAAAAATCTGGCGATGGCAGGCGGATTACTGGCATTTACTTTATTCGGTGCCGGTCGTATGAGTCTGGATGGGGAAACACAGGGTCGAATTTCTTAACGTTAAGTCACTCGTCCGTATCTTAATTAAGAAAATATTTAATAAGGAAAACAACATGACCACGACTCTTTTTACCCCCACTACTCTAGGCCAACTGCAACTAAAAAACCGCATCGTCATGGCACCTCTGACGCGTTCACGTGCTATCGGCAATGTGCCGAACGAATTAATGGAAAAATATTACCGGCTGCGCGCAGGAGCCGGGCTCATCATCACTGAAGGCACATCGCCGTCGCCGAACGGACTCGGTTATGCGCGGATTCCCGGTATATATAACGATGCACAAGTACAAGGCTGGCGGCGAGTAACGGACGGCGTACATCAGGCAGGTGGCAAGATATTCATGCAATTGATGCATACTGGGCGGGTTAGTCATCCCGCGAACATGCCAACCGGCACCAAGGTGCTCGCGCCTTCCACCATTGCCACGCCAGGCGAAATGTGGACGGATAGCAATGGATTGCAACCGCATCCTGTTCCAACTGAAATGAACGAAGCTGATATTGCTCACGCCATCGCCGAATATGCAACTGCTGCCAAACGGGCGATTGAAGCGGGATTCGATGGCGTAGAGTTACATGCGGCAAATAGCTACCTGATCGACCAATTTCTCAACACAGCTTCCAATCAGCGCACTGACCGCTGGGGTGGCAGTATTGAAAATCGCATCCGCTTCGCCGTAGAAGTTGCCAAGGCTGTTGCCGTTGCTATCGGTGCAGATCACATCGGTATGCGCATCTCACCTTACAGTGTTTTCAACGGCATGACCCCCGATGCTGAAATGGATGCTCTGTACGAACGCTTGATCGCCGAATTAAACGGCATCGGCTTGGTGTATATCCACATCGTTGATCACAGCTCGATGGGCGCACCGGAAGTTAGCCCGGTGTTGAAGGAAAAAATACGTGCCGCGTTCGAAGGGAAATACATTTTGTCAGGCGGCTATGATTTGACTCGCGCGAACGTCGATCTCGATTTACAGCGTGGTGACCTCGTCGCATTCGGCCGCCCATTCATCTCCAATCCCGATCTGGTAGAAAAACTACGCAATGCCAGCCCCTTGGCATCACCAGACTCCAATACCTTTTATACACCAGGAGAAAAAGGATACACCGACTATTGATGCTCAATGAATACTGACTTATTTCTAAAGCGGTCACTTTAGAACGATCGATGCTACGCCGATTTTCGACGCAGCATCCCCTCTAATGACGGATTAGCGTATGAATGATGTGCTAATGCGTGTGAGCTCCGTTGTGTTTCATATCGTGGATTTTCTTGCTTTGTTCATTCTGCTCCCTATTGATTCGCTTGCGTTCATGCTTGGTTACGGTGCCGTCGGCTTTAGCTTTCTCTTCCATTCTTTCTACCTTGGCTTGTCCAGCATCTAATTTGGCCTCTTCTTTTGGGGTTAAGGCACCCGATCTAATGCCCTGATCAATGCGCTGTTCCTGCTTAGCTTCACGATTGTCAATTCTTGGAGTATCGGCATAGCTGGAAACAGCAAATCCGAGGGTTATTGCGGTAATACCAAAGACTACTTTCAACATGCATATCTCCTAAATGGTGGCGGCATGATTGCCGCTGTAATCATTAACGCTCTACATGAATTGTAAGTTGACCCCTGGCCTAAAGGCTGAATATCTAAAAGAAAGGGGACGCTACCCCTTTAAGCACGATTGGATATACGAAAGAGAATCGTGGCCATATTTCACGAAAAGGGTTGCGTCCCCATGAGAATAAGAAATTTGCTTATTTTAATTTGTTAACACCTCTGTACTATGTGCTCATCAGACGGGCATGGCGACTAGAGCTGGACAATGAATTACATGGTTTTGTTGCACCCGTCCTTAATATGAGAAACTTAAATCCTTGATTAACGCCAGTGATTACCTCAAGCCAGACATCAGCTTTGAGCACGGGATTTACAAGCAGCAAAATGAACGATAATGATTTTTGAAGCTTAACAATATTTAAGATGAAGCTGTTTAAATCCATCCAGGCAAGAAGAACCTGCTTGAAAAATAAAATCGGCAAGGCAAATCGAGGAAATATTTATTAAGCCGATTGAACCAGGAAAAAATCCAGTTACCCAGATTCAACATTCTTTGTTCAACTTTTCTGTATTGGAAAATACAGCACTCGTTTGGTGACAGCCATGTTGCATTTACTTTGCCTTTTGCGCTACGTTATAGCACTCGTCTTAAGTCTGCAGCTTGTCAATCCTGCCGCTGCGGCTGAACCAGAATGGTTGTACGCGGTAAATCCCGGCGATACTTTGATCAGCGTTGCGGCAGGCTATTTGGCCAATCCCAACGACTGGCGCAAGCTCCAAAAACTTAATGACGTGACTGAACCTAGGCGGCTCATACCCGGAACCAAGTTGCGTTTACCGGTGGCCCTGCTGAAGCGTGAAGCTGTCATCGCTGATGTCATTCATGTCCACGGCAAGGTCACGCATACCGCGAAGAATGGCCGCCCTCAAAATCTTATCGCAAGCGCACGACTAGAGGTGGGTGACATGATCGAAACCAGCACTGACGCTAGTGTGTCCATGCGTTTTGTGGACGGCTCACGCCTCCTGCTCATCCAGAACACGCAAGTGACCCTAGCGGAAATGATTCTCTTCGGAAAAACTGGCATGGCCAAAACGATTATCGAGTTGAATCGAGGTAGCCTGGACAATCACATAGCGGAACAGCAAAAACCAGCCGCACGTTATGAAATCAAGTCACGTGCGCTCAATCTGGTTGTGCGAGGAACCCAATTTCGCGCTCATGTGAACGCCATCGATCAAGTCTCACGCAGCGAAGTGATCGATGGCGCCATAGAGGCCAGCGGCACTCGTGGTGAGACAGTTACCGTTTTGGCCGGTTTCGGTACACTGGCCACACCAGGGGAACCACCTCGTGCCCCACAAGCGCTATCGTTGGCACCTGATTTGAGCTTGATACCCAGCCTGTTGCAACGTGTTCCGCTGCGCTTTGAATGGCCCGCTGCAGTGGGTGCCGAACGCTACCATGCACAGGTGTTTGCGGATCGCTCATTCGAGCGGCTACTACTGGATGGTATATTTCAGGACAACGCCGCGAATTGGCCTGACCTACCGGATGGTCGCTATGTACTGCGCGTGAGGTCAATCGATAGCAACGGCCTGGAAGGTGCAAATGCAGACCGGGAATTCATGCTTAAGGCACGCCCAGAGTTCCCTGTTATCAGTGCGCCACAGGACGGTCAGAAAGTCTATGGCTCTCAGGCAACGTTGCGCTGGAACACTTCTAACGCAGCTCACTCCTACCACGTGCAATTGGCTGCGAAACCGGATTTCTCCGAACTGCTGGTCGATTTGCCGGAACAGGTGAACAACGAATATACGGTGCCACTCGCACCGGGGCAATACTACTGGCGTATTGCCTCTGTCGCTGCGGAACAAAATCAGGGTCCGTTCAGCGATGTGCAATCCTTTACACAGCATAAGGCACCTCCGGAACCTCCTTCTATCACCGCGCCACGAGATAGTCAGAAAGTCTATGGCTCTCAAGCAACGTTACGCTGGAATGCTTCTAACACAGCTCAGTCCTACCACGTGCAATTGGCTGCGAAACCGGATTTCTCCGAACTACTGGTCGATTTACCGGATCAGGTGAACAACGAATATGCGGTATTACTCGCCCCGGGGCAATATTACTGGCGGATTGCCTCTGTCGCTACGGAACAAAATCAGGGTCCTTTCAGTGATGTGCAATCCTTCACTCAGCGCAAGATTCCCGAAAGCCCGCAATTAGAGCCGCCGCAGATCGATGACAAGCGACTAATGTCCCACTGGCACAGTAGAGAAGCAGGTGAAAAGTTTCAGGTTCAAGTGGCGCGTAATCCTGACTTTACTTAACCGATCATGGACACTGTGGTGAATGTCAGCGAGAGCCAGATCGACAACCTCAAGCCCGGCATTTACTATCTGCGCGTCAAAACCATCGATGCCGATGGTTTTGCTGGTCCTTTCGGGCCAGTGCAGCAAATAGAAGTACCAACCAAAACCAACTACTGGTGGCTACTTTTACTGCTCGTGCCATTCGCTTTGTAAACTTGGCTCCTACCATGTCTACCCTGGCTGCAAAATTTGTCCATACCTTGTGGATTCCGCTGACAGCCTTGGTACTAACGTGGGCGCTGAGTTTTACCCCGCTCTATCAGCAGCTGGATGTGTTGTCTTTGGATAAACAGACGCGCCTGGCTGCGCAACAGCATTTCTTTCAAGATGCACTGGTCATCGATATTGACGATGCTTCCCTGCGCGCCATGCAACCGTATTTTGGGTCTTGGCCTTACAAGCGTGACATCTTTGCTCTGCTCCTTGACTATCTGGGCGAGATGGGCGCACGTGCCGTGGTATTCGATATCCTTTTCGCTGATCAACAGGAAAATGATGGGCAACTGCGGGAAGCGATTGCACGCAATCCGAATGTGGTACTTGCCACTACCATGCGCAGTGATACTGAGGGCGAAGAACAGGCGCTCACCGATCTGCACGGTTTGACTTGGGATGTCCCGCCTGGATTGCCGTCTTACTCCTGGTCAGCAATCCAATTACCGTTGGCGTCATTTACCCAACCTGTGCCTGGCTATGCAGGTATCGGCGTGGTATCCGTGCAGGCGGATCGAGATGGCATGTTGCGTCGCTTTCCGTTATTACACCGTATTAACGGCCAGGTTATTCCAAGTTTGCCTCTCGCTGCGCATTTTTCTGGGGCAGCACACCCACCGGTGCGTTCCGTTCCGGGTGGTGGCATGCAAGTCGGCCCCTTTAACTGGCCTACGGACAAGGAGGGTGCTGTCCATCTCTTCTACCCGAGCAATCCGAACTCAGTGCTGTCCATGCCATTTTCACGTATCGCGATGGCAATGCTGGGGTCGCCCGGCCAGGAATTAGCCCCAGCTATGATTCGCGGTAAAACCGTTTTCATCGGCAGCACCACTATCTTTGCCGACCGAGTTCACACCCCGGTGGGTGAAATAAATGGTCTCTATGTACTGGCCATTACCCATCAATCCCTGGCGCAAAATCTCGTACTCACTCCACCCCGCTGGTACTGGACAGCGGTGTTGCTGTTCATCGCGCTTGTCCCTGCGCTGCTGTTGATATGGCAGCCCCGCAGGCCGGCACTTGCCGGTGTGGCAATCAGTATCGGTGCGGCACTTGTTGTTTATGTAATCCATTTGAGCCTGCTCCACTGGCTGAAACAGGAAAGCTCTTTGCTGCTGCCTCTGCTAACGCTGCTGTCCGCCAATATGCTGGAAACAATGCATTCACTACGCCTTCTGAATAAAGAGCAGAAGGCAAAAATCCACGTTCTTACTAACGTTGACTCACTTACATTGCTGCCCAACCGTTTTGCCCTGCACGCACAGATCACACATGCCATCGAAGGTGCGCATATGAATAAAAGCAGCCTTGCCGTCCTGCTGATTGATCTTGACGGCTTTAATACTATCAACGATACCATTGGCCCCGAAACGGGAGATCAAATGTTATTGGACGTAACCGTCCGTTTGAAATCGAGCATTCGAACCAACGATATCGTCGCGCGTCTGGGCGGCGACGAATTTAGTGTTGTTATCAACGGAGTGAAAGCGGCTTCAGCCGTGCTGTGCGCACAAAAAATACTTAGTGCGCTCGCACAGCCCTATCATCTTGCGGGCCAGGAATTGCACATTACTTCCAGTATCGGCATCAGCCTTTACCCGGATGATGGCAGCGATGTCGCCTCACTTCTAAAAAATGCGGGTGCTGCCATGTATCACGCCAAGGCTCAGGGTTGCAATAGCTACTGCCAGTTCACATCGGACCTGAATCGGAATGCCATGAATCGGCTGCTGCTGGAGAATCAGTTGCATCAGGCACTGGTTCGGGATGAATTAGTGCTGTTCTATCAACCTCAGATTAATGTAGCCTCTGGGCGCATGATTGCTGTAGAAGCATTGGTGCGCTGGAATCATCCGGAACACGGCCTGCTTTTCCCCGACGTATTCATCCCCATGGCGGAAAGTTCGGGTTTGATTCTGCCCTTGGGGGAATGGGTATTGCGTACCGCTTGTCGTCAAATGCAGGTATGGCACGCTGCGGGGCTTACGCACATCAATCGTGTGGCAATTAATTTGTCGGCCCGCCAATTCGAGCAACTTACATTGCCAGCACTTGTGGCAAACGTTCTCAAAGAGACCGAACTCGATGCGGCCCACTTGGAACTGGAGATCACCGAGTCTGCTGCCATGAAAAACCCTCAACGCAGCATCGAAATTCTCAACACGCTTAGAAGCATGGGCATCACCCTGTCACTGGATGATTTCGGTACTGGCCATTCATCTCTGAGTTATCTCAAGCTATTTCCAATCACTACCTTGAAAATTGATAAATCTTTCGTGCGCGATATTGAGACCGATCACCACGCTGCGGAAATCTGTGCCTCGACCATCGATCTCGCGCATAAACTGGGTTTAAATGTAGTGGCCGAGGGTGTAGAAAACGCAGAGCAACTCCACTTCCTGCGCAATATCAAATGTGGCGACGCGCAAGGTTATTTTTTCAGCCGTCCAATCTCATCTGCAGATTTGGCGAACTTCAAATTGGCGCTGTGAGTAACTACAAAAGCTACATTTATATGCTATATCTCCCCATTTTTAAAAAACTCGAACGTTGCATCGTCGCCGCAATGCGCTGCATTAAACCTGAACCAAGGTGAAGATTCTTGGTGCGGCCGGAACATGTTTCCGGGAGCAAGCATGATTCCCTGTTTTGCAGCGAGGCTTGCAATTTCAGCCGCGTTATTTTGATCATTCAATTTTGCCCAAACGAACATTCCACCTTCCGGCTCACAATAAAGTGTAAAGCCAAGATTTTCGAGTTTTGTAATCGTGTTTTGTCGCGCCAGTTGCAATTTTGCGCGAAGCTTATCTAAATGCTTTCGATAATGGCCGTCAGTCAAGAGCTGATACATCAGTCGCTCGCTCACTTCCGAAGTAGTAAGACCTGTCAGTAACTTAACATCACACAGGCTCTCTGCGATTTCTCGGTTACATGCAAAATATCCCACCCGCAGACTTGCTGAAACCGATTTCGAGAAGCTACTTACATAGATCACCCGATTGAGCTGGTCGAGCGTAGCAAGACGAGTTGCTGTCGCAGGATGGAAATCGCCATAGATGTCATCCTCGACCAACATCATGTCGTATTTTTCGGCCAGCTGAAGCATGCGATGGGCGACAGGCTGACTGATGCTGGCTCCCGTAGGGTTGTGCAAAATCGTATTGGTAAAAAAGAGCTTGGGATGATGCTCTTTGATCAATACTTCCATCGCACAGGTATCAGGGCCATCATGGTTCCAGGGTACCCCGACGATTTTGGCGCCAAATGATTTCAGCCCACCAAAAAGAATGAAATATCCCGGGTCATCGACTAAAACAGCGTCCCCCGGCCGTACGAAGTAACGCGTTACCAGATCCATCGCATGCGTCACGCCTGTGGTCAGGATGATCTGCGAAGTGTCCGCTACCACACCGATATTGGATAACCTTCGTTGAAGTAGATCCCTTAGTGGTAAATAACCACCTGGCGTGCCATATGCAGTAAGAAACTCTCCATCTTTCAGTGACAATGCCCGCAAACTTTTTTTGATGCCTGTTTCTACCATCCATGAAGCTGGAAGCCACCACGCTCCGGGCATCGTCTTACTGGCTCGATCCTTAAGAGAGTTTCTTAACAGCCAAACGACATCTATGACGCTATCAAGTTTGTACGCCGCTTCAGATGAGTCTCGTGGTGTCGGACGCGATGAAACATAAAACCCAGAACCTTGCCTCGAATGCAAATACCCCATTGCCACCAGCTTGTCATAAGCCTGGACAACTGTGAAGCGGCTTATCCCGTGATTTTGGGCAAAACTTCGAATCGACGGCATGCGCGCGCCCGATCGAATCGCTCTGTCATCTATCATTTTTTTGACGGCATTGGCGATCTGGTCAATCAGCGGTAAAGGATTATTTGAATCTAAACTTAACAGTGGCATGGTTAATGAACCGGTACAGGTGGGTAGAATATAAAAATAACTGTACCTGTATTGTCAGATTATTGTTCTGTAATGTAAGGGCTGAGAGATGGGGATGAGTAAAAAACATCTCTCGAACAAATGGCACCTTGAAAAATTTAAAAAATAAATGTGTAGTTTGACTGAAAAGGAGCAAGAAAAATGAATTCTCGATATGTTAAAGGATTTATTGCTGTGTTGGTTGGCATGGCAATAAACTATTTGGGAGATAAAGCGCTGGGGGTCAATATCGAAATATTTACCGGTATCTCCACCTTTACTTTTGCCTGGATGCTAGATATATTTTTGGTGCCTTTCATCGTGGGTTTGGCGGTGTCCTGGATTTTTGGTCTAGGCGGGAAATGGTTGGCTTGTTTACCTCCCCTGTTTGTACGCTGCATCAGTTTTGTCCATTTAACCTATTTCGACAATTCTTCTACAGATACAGACCTATTTTTCCAAGTCCCCCTCGCCTACTGGGGACCTTGTCTCATTTTGGTAGTGGAAGCTGCCAATTTTGGAGGAATTATCGGAGAAGTTTGGAAAGGTGTATATCGTCGTCCAAGCACAGAGAATGAGGAAATAAGCATGACTGCCACCACTAAAATAACCACTTAATCCAATGTTTGGTTAATTTATTAAGTACCTGTGGGGGCAGCACGCTGCATATAAAACCACCTTTTTCACTAAAGGTTATCTAAATAGAATGGTTGCTGTAAGCCATGAGAAAGGATGAATAGCCATGTTGAAATTTTTGCCATACTTTATTTTAAATTCGATTATAGCCATCAATATGAGCGCGCTCACAGTCATATTGCAAATGGATTTAATTAACAATTCGATCACGGCTAAAACCATCTCGTGGATATTAACGGCCTGTGCATGGTCTTTGGTATACGTTTATCGTAATCGATAGTATTGAATAGAAAATAACCCGAGATGCCTCCTTAAAGCGACTCCTCTGCCGTAGCGAGAGAATGTCATTACCCCTTCTTACTCGGTGTCCTTAGTAATGGGTGCGGATGTAGGTGATGTCAGATGTCCACGCCTGATTCGGGCTGACTGGGATCCTGTTCTTTATCTTTCTTATCTTGTTTGTCATCTCACTTATAATGGGATTGATGCACTGTAAGTAACCTTCTTTGGTACGTTAGCAGCGTGTCGGGCTTACATTAAAAAGCAGCAAGTATCTGAATATCAATCTGCGCTCTTAGTAATTGGCTGGCTTTCCGTCAGCCTTTGCTCAAGGGTCGGGAATAACAGCCGGAAATATTAACAAATCCAAAAATCAATTTAATTGAAATTGTGAAGTGGTACAATCACGCCCTATTAAACTATAAGTTTAATATCATTCCACGAGCCGCTTCAAGCCCATCAAATATGACATAACCTACCTGTCCCTGCCTTCGATGAAAGACTGGCTCGCGAACATTAGTTGGCATGATTTATTGTTAAGATTGTCGAGCATCTGGACTCGAAGCGCATGGAATGTGCTTAAGGTATATAGCAGTGGTTATTTTTCCGCAGAGTAAGATTTGTTATAGTTAAAATTCTAACAACATGAATTTTAGGTTTATTTTAGTCTAGGTAAATAAGATAATTTCCTTAAAATCATTTGTGCCAATAGTAAGCTTGGTTCGAAGATAAATGAAATACTAAACTTGTATGCTGCAATTTGATATTTTGATTATAGGCAGCGGACTGGCTGGACTTTCATTGGCATTGAAACTAGCCGATAAGCGAAAAATTGCCATTATCACCAAGAAATCTTTATTGGAAGGTGCAAGTGTTTGGGCACAGGGCGGAATCGCAGCTGTGTTGTCGCAAGAAGATTCTCTGGCCGAGCATATACAAGATACTTTGATTGCTGGTGCTGGTCTCTGTGACCCAGCTACAGCGCGCTATGTTATCGAGCACGCCAAGCCGGCAATCGACTGGCTAATTAGGCAAGGTGTGCCGTTCACACGTGATGCCAATACTGATACCGGCTATCACCTGACACGCGAAGGCGGCCACAGTCATCGACGCATCA
Source organism: Candidatus Nitrotoga sp. AM1P (assembly GCF_013168275.1). Taxonomy (GTDB): domain Bacteria; phylum Pseudomonadota; class Gammaproteobacteria; order Burkholderiales; family Gallionellaceae; genus Nitrotoga. Next base: position 668,668 of record NZ_AP019547.1, read on the forward strand.
TCCACGCCGCCGATGCCACTGGCCATGCCGTACAGGAAACTCTTGCCACCAAAGTTCTGGCGCATCCCAATATCACGCTGTTGGAACATTACATTGCCATCGATCTGATTACTGGCCATAAACTTGGCCACACACACAATCATTGCTATGGCGCTTACGCACTCAACAGCTTAAGCGACGAAGTCAGCACCATCGCTGCTCATGACACAATTCTGGCCACCGGTGGCGCTGGCAAGGTATATCTTTATACCACCAATCCAGACACCGCTACTGGTGACGGCATTGCTATGGGTTGGCGTGCCGGTTGCCGAGTGGCTAACATGGAATTCATTCAATTTCATCCGACCTGCTTATATCATCCGCACGCCAAGTCTTTCCTCATCTCTGAGGCGGTTCGTGGCGAGGGTGGTATCCTGAAATTGCCTGACGGCACACGATTCATGCCTGCTCATGACGAGCGGGCTGAACTCGCACCGCGCGACATCGTCGCGCGTGCCATCGATTTCGAAATGAAAAAACGTGGTTTAGATTGCGTATATCTTGATATCTCACATAAATCGGTAGAGTTTCTGCAAGCGCATTTTCCTACCATCTACGCGCGCTGCCTGTCGCTGGGTATCGATATCGCGCACCAGCCCATACCAGTCGTACCGGCAGCGCACTATACCTGCGGTGGCATCGTTACTGATCTGCATGGACGCACCGATGTCGCCAATCTCTATGCCGTGGGTGAAACCGCTCACACCGGCCTGCACGGAGCCAACCGCCTGGCGAGCAATTCTCTGTTGGAGTGTATGGTATTTGCTGAAGCCGCCGCGCGCGACATACTGGCCACGTCGCAAAGTCAGTTCATTCCTCTGCCGCAATGGGATGAGAGCCGGGTGACTGACGCTGATGAAGAAATTATTATCTCGCACAACTGGGCGGAATTACGCCAATTTATGTGGGACTATGTCGGAATTGTGCGTACCACCAAAAGACTGCAACGCGCACAACACCGCATCCGATTATTGCATGAGGAAATCAACGAGTATTACACCAATTTTCATGTTACAGCTGATTTGCTGGAATTACGTAATTTGGTGTTAACGGCCGATCTTATCGTACAAAGTGCATTGTCTCGGCACGAAAGCCGGGGATTACACTACAGCAAAGACTACCCTGATATGTTGCCGCTGGCCGTACCAACCGTGCTCACTCCATCTGCATAATAAAATCCATAGAACCATTACTTCTTGCGTAATCCACCAAATAGGAAGTTGATTGGGATGAAATTCACCAGCGGCGACATTGTCAAATTTAACAATATGTAAGTTGGCGCATTGTTTGGCAATTATTTTTTGAATTGTTTAGAATACTGCCCTCATTTTGTATAAGTAAAGCTAATGATGGTGTATACCACGTTGGTGTGTATTGAACGAAATAAATTTTATGCACAATGCAATATTAAATTATTAAGCAGGCAGTAGTATTTAGAGTATTTAGTCTATTAAGGAGACAGCGTGGAAAAGATTGAAAAGGATGTTGCTAAAGACTATTGGGAAAATCAGGCAAAAACCCATAAAGGTTCACATCTAGCATCTTGGAGCGATAACTTCATGATCGAACTTGAAATCGATGCCATAGCGGAGCATATCTCAAGTGGGGATCATGTTCTTGATATAGGTTGTGCGAATGGATATTCCGCGTTTCAACAATTGGAACGGTGCAAAGATGTTGGTTCGATTACAGGTGTTGATTTTGCTGAAAATATGATTAAACAGGCCAATCTACTGAAAAAAGCTCAGTGGGTAGGTGATATTATAAAATTTGAAGTAGGTGACATTAATTCCTTACAATTTCCTGATAATACGTTTGATGTGGCTTATGCCACACGAGTGGTTACGCTTATGCCTACTTGGGAAGAGCAACAAATTGCTATCAATGAATGTATACGGGTTGTGAAACCAGGCGGTAAGGTGATTTTTTCCGAGCCTTTTTTAGAGCCATTTACATTGCTCAATGCATTGAGGCAACTTAAGGATATGCCCCCATTGATCGAGCATGATTCAAATCGCTTTTTTAAAAAAGCTGTATTAGAGGAATTTCTTACTCAAAAGGGTTTAACATTTACGGTCAATGAGTTTTCATCAATTTATTATCTGGGATCAAGATTTTTGAGAGAGTTGGTAACAGACCCAGCGGCATACCCGGGCTTCAACCCGATTAATCGTATTTTTTATGATATAGAAAAAGACTTTTCTGGTGGTGGCTTTGGCATTCAACAGGCTTATATTGTTACTAAATAAAAGCATATTGCATGACTCAAACCAGAATAGAGCACGATACATTCGGCCCCATAGAAGTTGCGGCAGACCGGCTTTGGGGCGCGCAAACACAACGTTCGCTTGAACATTTCCACATTTCCTCCGAGCGCATGCCGAAGGAAATCATCCTTGCACTCGCTATGGTTAAGCGCGCTTGCGCGCGGGTCAATCGTGATTTAAATCTGTTAGGTGCTGCCAAGGCGGATGCTATTGTGCAGGCGGCGGATGAAATACTGGCGGGCCAGCATACGCAAGAGTTTCCACTTTCTGTTTGGCAGACCGGTTCGGGTACCCAGACCAATATGAATCTGAACGAGGTGCTCGCTAACCGTGCTTCTGAACTGCTCGGCGGAAAATGGGGCAAAGACCGGTTGGTACATCCCAATGATGACGTGAATCTCGGCCAATCATCTAATGACATTTTTCCTACTGCAATGCACGTGGCTGCCAGCCTTAGCATTACTCAAGCCCTGCTTCCTGCCCTAAGTAAACTACGCTCGACATTGGAGGAGAAATCCCGCAACTTTAACGACATCGTCAAGATTGGGCGCACGCATTTGCAGGATGCTACTCCACTAACGCTTGGGCAGGAGTTTTCTGCTTATGTGGCACAGATGGATTATGCCAAATCCATGATTAAAGCTACCCTACCCTCGCTTTGTGAACTTGCAGCGGGAGGCACTGCAGTGGGTACCGGGCTTAACACACACGTCGAATTTGGTGAGCGCGTTGCTGCGGAGTTGGCCCGGAGCACCAGCTTGCCATTCAAAAGCGCTGCCAACAAATTTGCGGCTCTGGCCGCACATGACGCTCTAGTGGCTGCACATGGCATGCTCAAAACACTCGCTGCTGCCCTCATGAAAATTGCCAACGACATTCGCTGGATGGCTTCTGGGCCACGCTCTGGTCTTGGAGAAATCAGTATTCCTGAGAACGAACCGGGTAGCTCGATCATGCCTGGCAAAGTTAATCCCACACAGTGCGAAGCACTCACCATGCTGTGTTGCCAAGTCTTTGGCAATGACGTTGCGATCAATATAGGGGGGGCTTCGGGAAATTTTGAACTCAACGTTTTCAAGCCGCTCATCGCTCACAATTTCCAACAAAGCATACGCCTGCTTGCTGACGGAATGGCAAGTTTCGAGGAACACTGCGTGTCCGGCATCCAAGCCAACCACAAACGTATTGCAGAACTTATGGAAGGGTCGCTCATGCTGGTAACCGCCTTGACTCCGCATATCGGCTACGATAAAGCCGCCGAAATCGCCAAGCAAGCACACCGGGATGGTGGCACGCTAAAACAGACGGCCTTAGTCCTAGGCTATGTTACGGAAGAAGAGTTCGACTGCTGGGTGCAGCCAATAAAGATGACTTGATTTTATCCTAGATTGTCCATTGGAAGCACGAATCCAATAAAATCGATGGGGTTTCTAACGGTATCTATTAGAAATTTTCCTTATTTTTCAATGATGCGCTGTTCTAATGGATAATCTTGGTTTATCTATTGGTGGCAGCTCACTGGCACAGTGACAACGAATTTTGTTGCTCATGTGTATTAGCTGATTGCGTCGTGCGGTTTTTTCTTCACTTTCCCCCAATTGATATTCGGAGGCGGTATGTCCCTCATTAAATCTAGCATGGCCCTGGTTGGGCTTGTGGTATGGTTTTTTAACGCCTTGCCTGTGGCAACGGCAGCCTCGTTTGATAAGTATCTGGTTGCGCCGCTTGGAACAGTTTCTGCACCTGGTGCTTTTACCCCTTTCTTGGTGAAAACATCTGATTCTAACAATGCTCTGTATTTAAACCTTTATTACGGAAATGATCTTAACTTACCTCTCGTCGCTCTATCACCGGACGCGGGGTTTTCATTCGACGAATACAGTTTTTCAGCAGCACTCGTAGGGGATTTTAGTTCGATCTCAGACTTCAGCAATATCAATCAAACAATATCCTGGACACCATATGTTGTACCACCCAATACGACGCATCTATCTGTAGCGGTCCTTTTAAACGTCGTGATAAGTTATGATGAGCATGGCAATCCAAATTTGGGAACAAACATTAGTCATTATTGTGTAACTGCTCCCTGTACTCTCACGCAAATTCTTTTCACCGCCTCACGTGGCCAGCCGCAAAGGATGACCACGCTAAATGGCAACCAGATCGAGGTAGTGCCCGTCCAGATTCGGCTGGATGGCACACCATGGGCAACCTATTATTTCGGTTATGGTGTGGGCCTGGTTGCCGCTGAGGCGTTCAGTATACAACTTTACGCACCGTCTTTTTCCCCGGTATCCCTGCCCCCGCCCAAAGTCGACGGAACAGTGGTCGAGTACGTCAATACGCTGGATTTTCCAAACGCACCGAGCGGACATTATTTCTACGCGTCTGATCCCGCCGAGCAGGCTACGGTTGACGCCGGCGGTGCCGGAAAATTTGTGCGCACCGGACGGACTTTCGCTTCGGGCGGTTTTGTGCCGGTATGCCGCTTTTACGGCAGTATGTCGCCTGGGCCGAATTCACATTTCTTTACGGCCTCCGCGAGTGAGTGTGATGGGCTTAAGGCCGCGCAGGTGACCCCGACGCCAACCAGCACGCAGCAGTGGAATTTTGAGGGCAATGGTTTCTACAGCGTCACGCCTGTTGCGGATGCGCAAGGGCAGATGCGGTGCATGGCCGGAACCCAGCCAGTCTATCGCGCTTACAACAACGCTTACCCGAAAAGCGGCGGCAAGAACCCATGGGATTCCAACCACCGCTATTCCACGCTAAGCGCCGATATCGATGAAATGATTTCTAAAGGCTGGGCTTCTGAAGGTATCGTTCTTTGTGCGCCGAGATAGCCAGCGTAGCCCGGATGGATTGTACTTATTGATCCGGTACGGTGAAACATTGATTCCGTTCGTCTCGAACCCGTAGGCGAACGGGGACTTCTAATATGATCTGACCGTATCAATAAATCTCGTATAGCTCAAAACCCATACTATTGATCCGGCACAGTTTATCCAAGAAGCCGTTCGCATTGAGCTTGTCGAAATGTGAATGGCTTCTTATGCTTCGACAAGCTCAGCACGAACGGCAGTCAAGTTCAATTCGTGCCGGATTAATAATCAATTTCGCACTTTCCGATCCTCTTACTCGTCCACCAAATGTTGGTTTGGATATAACACATCAGTAAAGCCAAATTGGCTGAAATCGCGGATACGCATGGGATACAGAATCCCGTCCAGATGATCGCACTCATGCTGTACCACGCGAGCATGAAAACCGTTTACCGCGCGGTCTATTAATACGCCATATTCATCCCGTCCCTGGTAATGGATGGATTGAAAACGCGGTACCAGTCCACGCAATCCCGGCACGCTCAAGCAGCCTTCCCATCCCTCCACCTTATCCGGATTCAATATCGATCCCACATGCGAATCCATCGTGCTTAATGGATTACCTGATTTTGTTAGCGGAGTAATAACCGGATTGATCAATACCGTTTCTGGCACTATTTCGGCATCGGGATAGCGCGGATTAAACTGCACACCAAAAATCACTACACGCAAATTCACGCCTATCTGTGGTGCGGCCAGCCCCGCGCCGTCCAACGCCTGCATGGTATCGCGCATGTCGATCAGCAAGGCGTGCAGCTCGGGTGTATCGAAATCAATTACCTCTTCCGCGCAGCGCAACAGGCGCGCATCGCCCATACGCAATACTTCCCTAATCGACATCAGAATCCACCACGCATTCAAGGATGTTGCGCACGCGTGCCATGGCAGGCTGTGCCACTGCACTGATGGTTTCCAAATGCACACCAGTGCGACTGCTACCGCGACCAGCAGCATGATTCACTACCACCGCGATCGCGGCGTAATTCAAACCGAGCTCTTTGGCCAAGCCGGCTTCAGGCATACCGGTCATGCCCACCATATCGGCACCGTCACGCTCCAGGCGATTGATCTCCGCTGCCGTATCCAAACGCGGCCCCTGTGTAGCGGCATATACTCCACCATCCAGACAAGGGATGTCGGCACATCTGCCAGCATCCAGAATTTGTTGGCGTAATTCCTGGCTATAAGGCTGGGTAAAATCAATGTGCGTTACCGAGCAATTACGCCCATCAAAGTAGGTGAACTCGCGCCCATAGGTGTAATCAATTATCTGATCTGGCAACACAATAACACCGGGCAACAGGTCAGCACGGATACCCCCAACTGCCGCGACAGAAATGATGCGTTGCGCTCCCTGTTCTTTTAATGCCCAGAGATTGGCACGATAATTTACCTCATGCGGCGGGATCGTGTGGCCGTAGCCATGACGAGCAATAAACATGACCTCATGCTGGCGCAAGCGGCCAAAGGTAATCGCTCCGGAAGGCTCACCATAGGGCGTACGCATCACCTGTCGATGTGATATTTCCAGGTTGGTCAGTTGCGTCAGTCCCGTGCCACCAATAATCGCTAACATTTGTTATTACCTTTTGGAAAATCCAGGACTCACTAATTCCAGAATTAGCTGCATTCTATAATTCAAGCAGTAAAAATAGTATTTATTACATTTAATCAATATATAGCAATATAAATGGCATGTATTACTTTAATATAACCAGATCTATTTTTCCCTCATTGCGTAAACCGCAGGTAGATTACGCCACGCGCCATGTATATCCATGCCGAAGCCGAATACAAAGCGGTCAGGCAATTCTACCCCGACAAAATCGGCTCGTATCGGCTTAACCTTTCCAATCCGTTTATCAGCAAATACCGCACTGTAAAATTTAGTTGCACCCAAATCCAGTACACGTTGCTTAACTACGACCAACGTTTCGCCCGCGTCGAGAATGTCATCCACTACCAACACCACGCGGCCGGTTACATTTTCGCGCGGTTCGACTTTCCAATGTAAGGTGCCGCCCTGCTGGTTACTGCCATAGCGCGATACATGCACATAATCAAAATCAAGCGGAAAAGTAAGCAGCGGTAGCAACTGCCCAGTGAACACCACTGCACCGCCCATTACGGATAGTAATAGTGGATGGTCGTCAGCCAATACCGTATTTATTTCCCGCGCAACGCTCATTACGGCCGCTTGTACTTCCTCAGCTGAAATAATCAACTCGGCTTGATTCAGGATATCGCTCGCCTGCTGATTAGAGAGCATTACTTGATCGTTGCCAGATAAGAAGCAAACTCTTCGCCCAGTTCTGGATGTTTAAGACCGAATGCCACCGTTGCCTTGAGATAGCCCAGCTTGGAGCCGCAATCGTAACGAACACCGTTAAACCGGTATGCCAGCACTTTTTCTTCCTTAATCAGCGCTGAAATACCATCGGTCAGCTGAATTTCGCCGCCTGCACCCGCCTGCAACTGCGCCAGGTGATGAAAAATACGCGGCGTCAACACATAGCGCCCCACTACCGCCAATGTGGAAGGCGCATCTGACGGCTTGGGCTTTTCAACGATGGCATGTACCTGTTCCACATTTTGTTCTACATTGCTACTACTGACTATGCCATAGTGCCCCGTCTGTGAAGATGGCACGTCCTCCACACCGAGCACGGAACATTGATAGCGTTGGTATACGTCTGCCATCTGTTTAATGACTGATATATCCCCGGCGATCAAGTCATCGGCCAAAATCACCGCAAACGGTTCGTTGTGTACCACCGGCTGCGCGCACAGAACTGCATGACCGAGCCCAAGCGTTTCAGATTGGCGGATGTAGATGCAATTCACATGCCTGGGAATCACTTCCTGAACTGCACGCAACAGCTCGCTCTTGCCGCGTGCGAAAAGCTCAGCCTCAATCTCATAAGCCGTATCGAAATGGTCCTCAATAGCGCGTTTATTGCGACCCGTGATGAACACCATGTCCGTAATACCCGCTGCCACCGCCTCTTCCACCGCATACTGAATTAACGGTTTGTCGACTACCGGCATCATTTCTTTGGGACTAGCCTTGGTGGCGGGCAGGAAACGGCTGCCCAATCCAGCTACCGGAAATACAGCTTTAGTAATTTTAGTCATAATATTTCCTCGTAACTTTCCGGTTAAAGATTTTCAAAAAATAATTACGATTTAGGCAGTGGCTAATGGCATTTCGTTTGTGCTTAATAGTTGCAAAAATTGTTGTTCATCCAGTACAGCAATATTTAATTGTTGTGCTTTGCTAAGCTTGGTACCCGCCTCAGCGCCAGCCACTACATAATCAGTTTTCTGCGACACGCTACCCGTCACGCGCGCACCAAGCGTTTCCAATCTCGATTTTGCCTCGTCGCGACTCATGCTGGTAAGCGTACCGGTTAATACAAAAATTTTAGCGTTCAAAGGTAATACCTGCACTGCCTTTTCGGCTTGCTCCGGCCACTGCACGCCAGCAGCGCGTAATTGGGTGATCACCTCAATGTTATGCGGCTCGGCAAAAAACGTTGAAATACTTTGCGCAACAATAGGCCCGATATCTGGTACAAGTTGCAGGCGTGTTTCGTCGGCTGTCATAAAATTATCCAGCGTAGCAAAATGACGCGCCAATTCTTTCGCCGTTGCCTCGCCCACATTACGGATACCAAGCGCATAAATGAAACGCGCGAGTGTAGTTTGCTTACTGTTTTCTATTGCATCCAACAAGTTTTGGGCGGACTTCTCACCCATGCGCTCCAGTTGGGCCAGTGCCTGCAAATTCAATTTATATAAATTATATAAATCGGCAGGCGTAAGCACCAATTGCTGCTCCACCAGTTGGTCAATCAGCTTCTCGCCCAGTCCCTCTATATCCAGGGCACGACGACTAGCGAAATGCCACAGCGCCTGCTTGCGTTGTGCCGGGCAAAACAGCCCGCCACTGCAGCGCCATATTGCCTCATCCGGCTGTTTGGTAACCTGAGCACCACATACTGGACAGGACCGCGGCATATTGAATTCACGCGCATCCGCAGGACGCCGCTCAAGTAAGACACGCGCCACTTCTGGAATGACATCGCCGGCACGCCGGACGCTTACCGTATCGCCGATGCGGATATCCTTGCGACGCAATTCTTCTTCATTGTGCAACGTGGCATTGGTCACCGTTACCCCACCGACAAATACAGGTGCCAGGCGCGCTACTGGAGTCAATGCGCCAGTCCGGCCCACCTGCACCTCAATGTCCAGGACGGTGGTTAATGCTTCTTCTGCCGGAAACTTGTGCGCAAGCGCAAAGCGCGGTGCCCGTGACACATAGCCCAATTTGATTTGTTGGGAGATGTTATTGACTTTATATACTACGCCGTCAATTTCGTAGGGCAGCTTGTGGCGAAGCTCACCAATTTCACGATAATAGGCAAGTAACCCGTCAACTCCGTGCACTATCCGGCGTTGCTGTGGCACCGGCACTGCCAACTTTTTCAAACATTCCAACTGCCCGGCATGCGTATCAGGCAAGGTAAAGCCTTCGACCGCGCCTGCTCCATAGGCTAAAAAACTTAGGTGGCGACTGGATGTAATCCGCGAATTGAGCTGGCGCAACGAGCCTGCCGCGGCATTGCGTGGATTGGCGAACAGTTTGTCGCCCCTGTCTGTTTGTTCGCGATTCAGCGCGATAAAATCAACCTTGAACATCAGCACCTCGCCGCGTATCTCTATAAACGGAATGGGTTTGGTTAAGCTCTCTGAGCCCAATCGCAATGGAAGATTCCTTATGGTACGCAGGTTTTGCGTCACATCTTCACCAACCTCGCCATCGCCGCGCGTAGCGCCTTGCACAAATATTCCATCGCGATAGGTGAGCGTAACGGCCAGGCCATCAAATTTAGGTTCTACTGAATATTCTACTTCGGTCACGCCCAATGTCTCGCGGGTACGAGCATCAAATGCCCGCACCTCTTCTTCATTAAAAGCATTGTTAAGTGAAAGCATCGGCGAGCGATGTACTACTTTGGCAAAGGAAAGCAGCGGCACAGCACCGACTCGCTGGGTAGGCGAGTCCGGTGTAGCGAGTGAGGGATATTGTATTTCGAGAGTTTGTAGTTCACGGAACATTGCATCAAATTCCGCGTCGGTAATCAGTGGAGCGTCCAACGTATGATATTGATAATTGTGTCGCTCAATTTCCCCACGCAAATGCGCGATACGCTGCGGCACCGATTCACTCATCAATAGAACCTAATCTGAAAGAAAAATCTAGGAAAACAGCCTGCGCGCCTGAGCGCTGCCAGCAGTAATATCGCTTGCTCGCATTTCAGCCTCAACAGCAGCAATACGCTCACGGATTAGCGTAATGCTATCTTCGCTTAATGCCACATGGTTCGCATCCACTATGGTTGCATGTAGTTCGCTAGCCAGCTGACGTGCCAAAATCACCATTTGGTCAAAACCTAAAGAGGGCTGCTCCACACGCGGCACGTCCAGCAACAAAGTCAGGCCATCTACCTGCAATTGGTCCAAAGTATGGTGTTGAAATGGTGTGTTGTCTTCATTGCACAGGCTGAACAGAGTATGTCCGTGCGTATCAAGTAGGTGAAAAGCACCGTCCGCTTGTAAACATAAATCGTACTGCTCAGCCACGCGCGCGACATCGTTGCCAGTCAGTATGTGTTTATCGCTGGGCAAAATATTAAGGCCGATCATCTGATCCACACTTGCGCAGAATTCATCCAGCGCTACCGCGTGCGCGGCAGTTTTTGCCACATCCGGCAGTACCACACTGGTATGCAATTGTGCTGCAATCATTCGCGCCAGCTCGCGAAAATCCATCAGTTTGACTTCACTCACCGCACCGGAACGATTCACCAGTTGTAATGCCAGTTTAAATGAGGTGTAAGCCAATGGACTATCGGCAATCACTTTCTCCCATTCGCCGTTCGCCGCACTCAAGCCGCACACATGGACGTTTTTACCAAAATCAAAGCGTTGCTGCCATAACAGTTTTAACGCATCTGTACCCACTGGGCTTTTAGGCGAAATCATTGCAATGTAATCAGTCTTCTCATCCAACAATACACACACTGCATCTATCGTGTAGCCGGGTTGCGATTCTTTGGGCAATATATCAATGGGTACAACCTGTTCCATCTTCTCGACCAGTAATTCATCTGTCGGCATGATTTCAGCTGGGCGATACAATATATCTTCATGCCTATGCTTGAACGCCGCACCGAACTTGCGCCGATGCTGGCGCTGCTGCAACCAATTATAAATATATATTATCAGCACCACGGCGACGCCGATGCCGAGCAAGCTAATTTGTAGTTCACTCATAATGGGAATAATGCGGTAGATTAATTTTCTGCATACTCGGCAAATCACACCGTTACGGTTGAATTATCGCAAGAGAGCTTAGAAATGGCAAAGGTCAATGAACCTTGTTGATTTAGTTTAAAGCATATTCTCCGCCCAGTGCATCCATGAGATCAGCCAACAAATGCGGCAGCTCACCGGTCATAATGGCAAAATCGGTGTCAAATGCATCATCTGCTTCACTGGTAGCAATTTGATCTTTAATAAAATCAAGTGGAACAATGCGTTTAAGTTGCAAATTTTCATTCAAAGTAAATGAAATTTTGTCTCTCCATGTCATGGCTAGCCGTGTTGCTTTTTTGCCTTCTTTAACATGCCTGATAATTTCTGCTGAATCAAGAGCGTGGCGTACATAACGCACCGTCGCTTTTTCATCGCCCATGCCGCATAGCTCACAATCGCGGTCAATGGTAAATGAAGCGGGAACATCATCTCCAGCAAGCCATTCTGTCATGACTGAAGTGGGTGACTTTCCGGTTTTGACCAGTGCAAGTGAACATCCCTCAATTGATTTATGTAACAACTCAATCAGCTCATCGGCTTTTGCGGCATTGGAAGTATCGATGACAAACCAGCCGCCCACTGGATCAATCCATGCACAGGTTTTGCGACGGAGTGCAAATGCGCGTGGGAGAAGCTCATCGGTGACGTGCTCCTTGATTTCCTTCATTTGCTTGCGGCCCGGCTTGTATCCTTGCTGTTCTTCAATTTCAGCAGCACGCAATTTCGCAAATTGATTGATAACGGAAACGGGGAGCAATTTTTTCTCCACACCCAGAGCGATTAGCATTTGCTGCCCCAGAATATGTACTAAAGGCTCATCTTCGGCTTTGGGAGAAATCCATCCACGACTTTGCATTTCCATGCTGAGACAGTTATGTAAAGTATGTTTCGAAAGCGCTGTTTCAAGCTCAGCAGGTGAAACGTTCCAGTTGGTAATGCGATAGATCTGAAGGTTTTTGAACCACATATTTTGCACTCAAATTTTTAATTATACTAAATAAATACCACCCAAATTTAAGCGCCATGATGATTTTATGAGTTCTCAATAAAGTGGATCTTTTGGATGGATAGGTGCAATTTTTGACATTACTTTTGCTTATGCTTTACTAGACGAATCGCTTTATCCAATTGCAAACGCGTTTGTTTGCTGGCTCTCTCGGATTTTATTGTCAATGCCTTTTGCACCATTGCGCAAAAAGCGATCAAATCCTGCCGGGGATAATTATCCTGCACGCCATTGTCCTGGAAAAATTCGGCAATCCAATGTGCATCCAATTTAGTTTTTCCCGTCTCCTGCAAATATTCCGTTGCAGCCATCTCGACGTATTCACTCAATTTGTGCATTTTTCTCCCTACCCCCAGCCAGGTCTGTCAGTAATCATTCATGAAACGCGAAGCAGATGGATACTGAAAAATTTATTAGCATCTGTCCAAAACATTTCCGAATGCCAGCCTGCGTTTCTCGCCAGGCCCTTAAATTCATCAGGCCGATATTTATAGGAATTTTCTGTATGAATAGTTTCCCCCACGCCTATCCAAAATTCCTCACCTGATATCCGGATAACTTGATCAAAGCGGCTAACCAAGTGCATTTCAACGCGCCCTGGCACAGGGTTGTAAAAGGCATAATGAGTGAATCCCTCCGGTTCGATCTCGGCTCCAAGTTCTCGCTCCATTCGTGCAAGTAAATTGAGGTTAAAAGCCTTGGTCAAACCTGCCTTATCGTTATAGGCGTTATTGAGAATCGCCGGATCTTTTTTGCAATCTACACCTATCAGCATCGAGCCATTGGGTCCGATTAATTTGGCTGCTTTGCGCAAGAGATTTTGCGCTTCTTCAGGTGTGTAATTGCCAATAGTAGAACCTGGAAAGAAAATTACGGGACGCAAATCACAGGATATGGGCAACGGCAGAACTTGTAGTTGAGTGTAATCCGCACAGACGGATAATATTTTGATGTCAGGATGCTGCGCGACCAAGCGTGCCTCTGTTTGTTCTAACTGCGGTTTGCAAATATCTATGAGTACGCAGGCTGCTGAAGAATCCAAATGACGCATAAGTAATGGCGTTTTCACTGCGCTGCCGCAACCAAATTCGACTAGGGCACAAGGTTGACCGATGAGGTCCATCATCTCAACACTATACTGATCCAGAATGGCCGTTTCAGTACGAGTCGGGTAGTATTCTGCAGTTTCACATATCTGCTGAAACAGCGCTGATCCTTGCGCATCGTAAAAATATTTCGGCGGAATCGAACGCTGTTGCTGGCGCAGACCGGCGCAAACATCTAACCGAAAATTTTCACTCTCGACAATATCTACTAAAACGTTGGGGTATTCCATTTGCATTACAAATCCTCTGCTAAACGTAAACCTGAGAATACCCAACGACTCCCTGGTGGAAAGAAATTTCGATAGCTCACCCTGATATGATCCTCTGCTGTTGCGCATGACCCGCCACGCAGCACCATCTGATTACACATGAATTTTCCGTTGTATTCACCTAACGCACCGGAAAGAGAGCGGAAGCCCGGATAAGATTGATAAGGGCTCTGAGTCCACTCCCAAAGATCACCGTAAAGCTGGGTTAGACCAGAACATCGAGCGCCATCTGGATGGAAGCGCCCGGAATCAAGGAAATTTCCTTCTATCGGCAACTTGGCGGCGGCGTATTCCCATTCGCTCTCGGTCGGTAGCCGCTTGCCAGACCATCGTGCGAAAGCATCGGCTTCATAGTAGCTCAGGTGAGCTACTGGTTCATTCAGGTCAATAAGCTGCTGACCCGCCAGCCCCGTTAACAACCAGTTATCCTCTTCTTTTATCCAATAAAGTGGGGCTTGCCATCCCTGCTCGTTGACAGTGCGCCAGCCATCGGAGAGCCAAAGCTCAGCCCGTTGATAACTTTTATCGGCGATGAAAGATAAATATTCTGCATTGGCGATTAGCCTTGTGCCCAAGCGAAAGTCTCTGAGAAAAGTTTTATGGCGTGGCCTTTCGTTGTCAAAAGAAAAACCTTGGTCATCATGCCCAATCTCGACAATACCGCCTCCAAATTCCTCCCAGGCCAATGGTGGTGGCTCTGGGCATCGAATCAGAGGCTGATTATGATAAGCCGGCTTTAGAGGATTAATGAAAAAATTGTATTTCACATCCATAAGCAAAAGCTCTTGATGCTGAATCTCATGCTCAATGCCCAAACGAATTCGTTCAGCAATCTCTTGCCAATTCTGCCCGGTGAAATTCAGCAAGATTTGATCAAGTGCGGCGTTTACGTGGCAGCGATAGTTATAAACCTCTGCTACGGTTGGACGAGAGAGAAGTCCACGCTGTGACCTGGGAAAGAAAGTACCAACCGTTTCATAATAGGAATTAAACAGATATCCGTAGGCATGATGAAAAACGACATAATTTTGCACAAAAGGCACTAAAACAAAGTTTTCAAAAAACCATGTGGTATGCGCCAAATGCCATTTGGGCGGACTGACATCAAGCATGCCCTGAATACAGTAATCCTCTTTTTCCAAAGGCGCGCAGAGAGCCTCCGTGCGCGCTCGCACCGACCTTAGTCGCTCTCTCAACAAGTGTGGATCAAGCTTATCGAAATTTTTCCGGGGGGAATTAATATTCATATATTCACCTTATCAGAAACCAGGAGATCATAAAAGCTTGCGGCTTTTTCCGCCGCGCACGTTGCACTGACCTCGCATGACATAAGAATTCATGGTGCGCAGCTTAAATCGGGAGAGGCATTATTCTCAACACATTTAATTTCGCTAACTATTGGAGCAAAACCCCATGTATAGATCAAGCAGATATCATCAAACGACTTTTTTAGGGGATACACTGCTGGAACTCATCGGCAAATCAGGCTGGGAATATCTGGTTTTTGCCCGATGAGGATGGCCTGCTAATTGTGATGAAGGGCTTAACTTGTTGAAAATTTCAGTTGTGAATAGCTTGCTAGACAACTTTTGTTGTATGGCGGTTTATGGCATAAACTGCCATACTGCTACTAATGTTTATTTGGGAGAATTGCCATGTCTATAAACGTATCTTTGCCACCTGAATTAGAGGCACGTGTTCGTCAGCGCGTTGAGTCTGGCATGTATGGCTCGGCAAGCGAAGTCATTCGTGAGGCGTTGCGGCTATTCGAAGCGTATGAACAGGTCAAGACAGTGAAACTCGACAGCCTGCGCCAAGATATTGCCAAGGGTTTGAACGATGCAAAAAACGATTTGGCAAAGGAAATTGATTTTGCCAACCTGAAGAAACAAGGTCGCCAGTTACTGAAAACTCGCAAGGCTGCTGCTTGATGCTTCGTATCCGCTTTACCAATTCAGCAGAAGCCGATCTGCTGGAGCTATGGTTGACCATAGCGGAAGAAAATCTGGTTGCAGCAGATGAATCTTTGGATTCCATTCAATCAACAGTTTCACTGTTGGCTACTCAGCCAGAGATGGGTAGGGCGCGCCCAGAATTGGCAAACGGGTTGCGCTGCTTTCCGACACGTACGTCATATATCATTTTCTACATGCTAGATAAAGATGGCCTGCTGGTTGTTCGTATGTTGCACCATGCCCGAGATATTGATGCAGATTATTTTTCTTAAGGGATTGGCATCGGTTCTTTTCATTGACCAAATTTACGGATGGCAAGGGTCGGGGCAATAAAAATTGCTGAAAGTCAACTAACGATAAACGTTGTTATCAATAGTCAGGATTCGGAACTGTTGTTGCCATTATCAAGTGTCATTGTTACATTGAGCTGTTGAGATACTCACCAATACCCAAAGGAATGGCTGCTTTTCGGCCATAGCCGACTTCAGCAATGAGCGCAGAAACGTCCGCTAAGCTAAGAAGACCTCAGTTCGAGTCCGGGGCGACGAGCCAATCCGGTACACCTAACGGCACCCTTTATATATGTGCCATTATCTTTATGTAGAACGGTTAAATGCCTCTCCAAGAAAGTACAATATAGAATAAAGCTCTCCCCGCTTGCAACAACAAATCAAAACAGGAATGACAGAATGACAAGTACCCAACAACGCGCAGCAGTGCAACGCCAGATCTGGCAAATCGCCAATGAGGTACGCGGCGCAGTCGATGGCTGGGATTTCAAGCAGTATGTGCTCGGCACCCTGTTTTATCGCTTTATCAGTGAAAACTTTGCCAATTACATCGAAGGTGGTGATGACAGCATCGATTATGCGAAGGTCCCCGATAGTATCATTACCCCGGAAATCAAAGATGATGCCATTAAAACCAAGGGCTACTTTATCTATCCCAGCCAGCTGTTTGCCAACATCGCCGCCAGCGCCAACACCAACGAAAGCTTGAATACCGATCTGGCTGCCATCTTTGCCGCCATCGAAAGCTCAGCCAACGGCTACCCATCCGAGCGCGACATTAAAGGCCTGTTTGCCGATTTCGACACCACCAGCAACCGCCTCGGCAACACCGTGGTCGACAAGAACACCCGTTTGGCTGCTGTACTCAAAGGCGTGGCCCGGCTGGATTTTGGTGATTTTGACGGCAGCCACATTGACCTGTTTGGCGTTGCCTACGAATTCCTGATCTCCAACTACGCCGCCAATGCCGGCAAATCCGGTGGCGAGTTTTTCACCCCGCAACATGTGTCCAGGCTGATTGCCCAGCTGGCCATGCATAAGCAAACCAGCGTCAACAAGATTTATGACCCGGCGTGTGGTTCTGGCTCGCTGCTGCTGCAAGCCAAAAAACACTTCGACGCCCACATCATTGAAGACGGTTTTTGGGGGCAGGAGCTCAACCACACCACCTACAACTTGGCGCGTATGAACATGTTCTTGCACAACATTAACTACGACAAGTTCGATATCCAGCTCGGTGATACGCTGCGAAATCCGCATTTTGGTGACGACAAACCCTTTGATGCCATCGTCTCCAACCCGCCTTACTCGGTGAAATGGATCGGCGCAGACGACCCCACCCTGATCAACGATGACCGCTTTGCCCCCGCTGGCGTGCTGGCCCCCAAATCCAAAGCCGACTTTGCCTTTGTGCTGCATGCGCTCAGCTACCTATCCAGCAAAGGCCGCGCCGCTATTGTCTGCTTTCCCGGCATTTTTTACCGGGGCGGTGCCGAGCAGAAAATTCGCCGATATCTGGTGGATAACAATTACGTTGAAACCGTGATCTCGTTAGCACCCAACCTGTTTTTTGGCACCACCATCGCCGTGAATATTTTGGTGCTCTCCAAACACAAAACCGACACCACCACCCAGTTTATTGATGCCAGTGGCCTGTTTAAAAAGGAAAGCAATAACAACGTACTCACAGCGACGCACATCGAACACATCATGCAGGTGTTCGACAGCAAAGCCGATAGTGAGCACTTTGCCAAATCGGTGAACTTTGATGCCATCGCCGCCAACGATTTCAACCTGTCGGTCAGCAGCTATATCGCAGCCAAGGACATCCGCGAAGTGGTGGATATTGGCGAGCTAAATGTCGAGCTGAAAATCACGGTCGCCCGGATAGCCCACCTGCGGTCGGATATCGACGCCATTGTGGCGGAGATTGAAGGCAAGGAGCTTGAAGCATGAACAGTATGAACTTTATGGAAAGGCTTCTGGATGGCGTTGGGGTGGAAGAGAAGGCGTTAGAAGAAATTGCCATAAAAATTTCGTCCGGCGGAACTCCGAAAACTGGTGTCGCTGAATATTATGACGGCGATATCCCTTGGTTGCGGACTCAAGAAGTTGATTTCGGGGAAATTTGGGATACAGGTGTAAAAATAACCGAAGCTGGATTAAAAAATTCCAGCGCAAACTGGATACCTGAAAACTGTGTGATCGTTGCAATGTACGGAGCAACGGTCGGAAAAATTGGGGTTAACAAAATTCCGATGTCCACAAATCAGGCGTGCGCTAATATTCAGCTTAATGGGAATATCGCAAACTACCGTTATGTTTTCCATTTTTTATCCAGCCAATATGAATATATAAAATCTCTCGGGGAAGGCTCTCAGACAAATATAAATGCAGGGATTGTGAAAAAGCTCCCAATCCCCATCCCCTGCCCAGAAAACCCAGAAAGATCGCTTAAAATTCAAGCCGAAATCGTCCGCATTTTGGACACCTTTACCGAACTGATCGCCGAGCTGACCGCCGAGCTGACCGCCCGCAAAAAGCAATACAACTACTATCGCGACCAGTTGTTGAGTTTTGAAGAAGGGGAAGTGGAGTGGAAGACGTTGGGGGATCTGGCAGAGAATCTTGATTCGATGCGAAAGCCCATCACGAGTGGCTTAAGAGATCCGGGTGATATTCCGTACTATGGTGCATCAGGCATTGTCGATTACGTTAAAGGCTATATCTTCGATGGGGATTTTTTACTTGTTTCCGAAGACGGTGCTAATTTGTTGGCACGAAATACCCCAATAGCTTTTAGCATCAACGGAAAAAGCTGGGTGAACAATCACGCACACATCCTTAAATTCGAAACATACGCTGAGCGCAGATACGTTGAATATTATATAAACAGCATTGATTTAACGCCCTATATTTCCGGCGCAGCTCAGCCAAAGCTAAACAAGAAGAATTTGGAAAGCATCAGCATTCCGAATCCTTCCCCCGAAGAAAAAGAGCGCATTGTCACAATTTTGGACAAATTCGACGCCCTTGCCAATTCCATCAGAGAAGGCTTGCCTCGCGAAATTGCATTGCGCCAAAAGCAACACGAGCATTACCGCGACTTGCTGTTGAGCTTCCCTAAACCAGAGGTGGTGGCCTAACATGAGCAAGACGCTAACGGAAATAGCTCAGCAACTGAGCACACCCAAAACAGTCAAAAAAACTGTGCCTGAAAAAACTAAGGAAGTTGAAGAAGCCAAACCCGTTCCAAAGGTACAGCTAATATATGCATTTAATGGAACGGGTAAAACTCGACTGTCTCGAGAATTCAAAGAGTTAATTGCACCAAAAACCGACGCTGAAGAGGCACAACAATCGGAGTTGGCGCAAAAGAAAATCCTTTATTACAGCGCATTTACGGAAGATTTGTTCTATTGGGACAACGACTTGGAGCTTGATGCTGAGCCGAAATTAAAAATTCAACCCAATTCTTTCACCAAATGGGTGCTTGAAGAGCAAGGTCAAGACCAGAACATTACCGCTACTTTTCAGCACTACACCAATGAAAAATTAACGCCTCATTTTAGTTCTGACTTTTCGGAAGTCAGCTTCTCATTCGAGCGAGGGAATAGTGAACTAGAGTCAAATATTAAGATTTCAAAAGGCGAAGAAAGCAACTTTATTTGGAGTGTGTTTCATTCGCTGATTGAGCAAATGATTTCTGAATTAAACATTGCCGAAGTTACCAATCGATCAACTGATGTTTTTAATAATTTGGAATACGTTTTCATTGATGACCCTGTGAGCTCACTGGATGAGAACCATTTAATTGAGCTGGCCGTCAATTTGGCGGAGCTAATCAAATCCAGCCAGTCAGGCCTGAAGTTTATCGTCACGACGCACAACCCGCTATTTTACAATGCGCTCTACAATGAACTGAACAAAAAAGCTTGCTATCTATTGGAGCGTTTTGAAGATGGCACCTTTGCCCTGACTGAAAAACACGGCGACTCCAACATGAGTTTTTCCTACCATCTGTATTTAAAGCAAATCATTGAGCAGGCGATTGCTGAGAGTAAAGTTCAAAAATACCACTTTACGCTGTTGCGAAACCTGTATGAAAAAACCGCCAGCTTTCTCGGCTACCCGAAATGGTCAGAACTTTTGCCAGATGATAAACAGCTGTATCTAAACCGAATCGTTAACTTTACAAGCCATAGCACGCTATCCAATGAAACTGTTGCAGAGCCAACGCCGCAAGAGAAGGCCATGGTTGAATTGCTGCTCGATCACTTGAAAAGCAACTATGGCTTTTGGCAGAAGGAAACTCAAAATGGTTGACTACACCAAACCCATCGCCGAATCGAATAACTTCATCGTTCTGGATAAATACAGCAAAGACTGGCAAGTCAACGAAAGCTACCAAAGCGAATATGATTTGGAGCGTGAATTTATTCAGGATTTGCAGAATCAGGGCTATGACTATGTGTCCGATTTAAACACGCCAGATAAACTGCTGGCCAATGCGCGCGAGCAGCTGCAAGCCCTGAATAATATGCAATTTGCTGATAGCGAGTGGTTGCGTTTTGTAGAAACCTATCTGGATAAACCCAGCGACAGCGTCGTCGATAAAACCCGCAAAATTCACGATGACTATATTCACGATTTTGTGTTTGACGATGGCCGCATTAAGAACATCTACCTATTAGACAAAAAGAACATTGCCCGCAACAAGGTGCAAGTCATCAAGCAGTTTGAGCAAACCGGCGGTCACGCCAACCGCTACGATGTGACGATCTTGGTCAATGGCCTGCCCTTAGTGCAAGTTGAGCTGAAGAAACGCGGTGTGGCGATTCACGAAGCCTTTAATCAGGTGCACCGCTACAGCAAAGAGAGTTTTAACAGCGAGCATTCCTTGTTCAAGTATTTGCAGCTGTTTGTGATCTCCAACGGTACCGACAGCCGTTATTTTGCCAACACCACGGCGCGTAATAAAAACAGCTTCGACTTCACCATAAACTGGGCGAAGGCGGATAACAGTCTGATTAAAGACCTGAAAGACTTTACCGGCACGTTTTTCCAGAAGAACACCTTGCTCAATGTACTGCTGCATTATTCGGTGTTTGATGTGAGTGATATCTTGCTGGTGATGCGCTCCTACCAGATTGCTGCCACCGAGCGAATTTTGTGGAAAATCAAAAGCGCCTATCAAGCCAAAAGCTGGAGTAATACTGAAAGTGGCGGGTTTATCTGGCACACCACCGGCTCGGGCAAGACACTGACCAGTTTTAAAGCGGCGCGTTTGGCGACTGAGCTGGATTTTATCGATAAGGTATTTTTTGTGGTGGATCGTAAAGATCTGGATTATCAGACCATGAAGGAATACCAGCGCTTTTCGCCAGATAGTGTCAATGGCTCTGACAGCACCGCCGGCCTCAAGCGCAACCTAGATAAGGACGACAACAAAATCATCGTCACCACCATTCAGAAGCTCAACAACCTGATGAAAAGCGAAGGCGACCTGCCCATCTATAACAAGCAGGTGGTGTTTATTTTTGATGAATGCCACCGCAGCCAGTTTGGCGAAGCACAGAAAAACCTGAAGAAAAAATTTAAAAAGTTTTATCAGTTTGGCTTTACCGGTACACCGATATTTCCGCAAAATGCCCTTGGCGCAGAGACGACCGCCAGCGTGTTTGGCAGCGAGCTGCATTCCTATGTCATCACCGACGCTATCCGTGATGAAAAGGTATTGAAGTTCAAGGTCGATTACAACGATGTACGCCCACAGTTCAAAGCAATTGAAAGCGAGCAGGACGAGAAAAAACTCAGTGCAGCAGAAAACAAGCAAGCCTTGTTGCACCCTGACCGTATTCGAGAGATTTCGCAGTACATCTTAAATAACTTCCGGCAAAAAACCCATCGCCTGCAAGCCGGCGCCAAAGGCTTTAATGCCATGTTTGCCGTGAGCAGCGTGGATGCCGCCAAGCTGTATTACGAGTCGTTCAAGGATTTGCAAAAAGGCAGCGATAAGCCACTGAAAGTGGCCACCATCTTCTCGTTTGCAGCCAATGAAGAACAGGATGCCGTAGGCGATATTCTGGATGAAAGCTTTGATGTTTCCGCCATGAATAGCAGCGCCAAAGAATTTTTAAACGCGGCCATTGCTGACTATAACGCGCTGTCTAAAACCAATTTCAGCGTGGATAGCAATGGCTTTCAAAACTATTACCGCGATCTTGCCAAGCAAGTGAAAGCCAAGGAAATCGACTTGCTGATTGTGGTGGGCATGTTTATGACCGGCTTTGATGCCCCCACGCTGAACACCTTGTTTGTTGATAAAAACCTGCGCTACCACGGTTTGATGCAAGCCTATTCGCGCACCAACCGTATTTATGATGCCACCAAAACCTTTGGCAATATCGTCACCTTCCGCGATTTAGAGCAAGCCACAATCGATGCCATTACCCTGTTTGGTGATACAAACACCAAAAACGTGGTGCTGGAAAAAAGCTATAAGGAATACATGGAAGGCTTTACAGATGTGGTCACTGGTGAAGCCCGACGTGGATATATTGAGGTGGCCAAGGAATTACAGCAGCGCTTCCCCAGCCCTGCGGAGATTGTTAAAGAATCCGAAAAAAAAGCCTTCGCGAAATTATTTGGTGAATATTTGCGCGTTGAGAATGTGCTGCAAAACTACGATGAATTCGCCAGCCTGAAAGCCTTGCAAACCTTTGATATGAGTGACCCGCAGGCGGTTGAGGCATTTAAGGCACAGCATTATTTAAACGATGATGACTTGGCAACACTGCAAGCGATTCAGGTGCCTGCTGAACGAAAAATCCAGGATTACCGTTCAACCTACAACGACGTTCGCGACTGGCTGCGTCGGGAAAAATCTTCCGATGAAAAAGAAAAATCCACCATTGATTGGGATGACGTGGTCTTTGAAGTCGATCTGCTTAAGTCACAAGAGATCAACCTGGACTACATTCTGGAACTGATTTTTGAAAACAATAAAAAGGTCAAGGACAAAGCCTTACTGGTTGAAGACGTACGCCGGGTGATTCGCGCGAGTCTTGGCAACCGCGCCAAAGAAAGCTTGCTGGTTGATTTTATTAATCAAACCGATCTGGACAAGATTGGCGATACGGCCAGTGTTATCGATGCCTTCTTCACCTTTGCACAAGCGGAACAACAGCGTGAGGCTGCGGAACTCATTAACGCTGAAAACCTTAATACAGAGGCGGCCAGGCGTTATATCGCAACCTCCCTAAAGCGGGAATTTGCTAGTGACAACGGCACTGAGCTCAACGCCATTCTGCCTAAAATGAGTCCGTTAAACCCACAATATCTGACAAAAAAACAAAGTGTTTTTCAGAAGATTGCGGCTTTTGTTGAGAAGTTTAAAGGCGTGGGGGGACAGGTTTAATCTAAGTAGCTCGGGGAAAAGCCATGCATAACAAGGCACTGCTATCGGACATTTTTCCGCTGAGCTCCTAATTTGCCGCAGAGCGCGGCGTTAAATCAGAACTGACAGATACCAGTTACCAGATTTGTTCGAACCGACGAGTTGATCTGGACTCGAACTAAGGTCTCCTTAGCATGCGTAGTGGACATGGCGGTGCTCGTTGCTGAAGTCGGCTATGGCCGAAAAGCGGTCCGTTCCCATAACATCTCGACCGTCTAAAAATGACATATTGCTGCGAGTGACGAATAGCCACAATCGGACAAGCTAACCCAGCTTCAGCTCTAATATTTAAGGCGTGGCACGTCTGGTATCATTACACCATGCTAAACATTCAAAATCTGACGTACCTGCAAGGCGGCACTACGCTATTGCAGCAAGTAAATTTTCAGGCGTACGCCAGCCAGCGTATCGGGTTGGTAGGCAAAAATGGCTGCGGCAAATCCACGCTATTTCGCCTGATTCGCGGCGAAGTTTTGCCGGACAGCGGCGAAATATCGCTGCAATCCGGCAAGACAATCGCTTTTGTCGAGCAGGAAATCGCTAACTCGGATCAGCCCGCTTTGGAGTTTGTGCTCGACGGCGATGTGGAGTTGCGTGAGCTTGAAAAAAATCTGGCGCGAGAGCAGCATGATCCAGCCTGGTTCGATGCTCAGCACCGCTACGAAGCAATTAATGGCTACGTGGCCAAAGCTCGTGCCGCTCAACTGCTGAATGGATTAGGTTTTGCCAACGATACCCTGGAGCGCCCGGCCAGCAGCTTTTCCGGAGGTTGGCGCATGCGTTTGAATCTAGCCCGCGCGCTAATGCATAGAGCCGATTTACTGTTGCTGGATGAACCCACCAATCACCTCGACTTGGAGGCGATCCTCTGGCTTGAACAATACCTTGCACGTTACCCCGGCAGCCTTATTCTGGTTTCGCATGACCGCGAATTTCTCAATGCCTGCGTCAACCGCATCGCCCATGTCCACAACCAAGTGATTGATAGCTATACCGGAAACTACGACGATTTCGAGCGTGCCCGCGCCGAGCGCATAGCACAGCAAAATCAAGCTTTTCACCAGCAGCAGGAAAAAATTGCGCACTTGGAAGATTTTGTCCGCCGCTTCAGTGCCAAGGCAACCAAGGCTAAACAAGCACAGAGCCGCGTTAAAGCGCTGGAGCGGCTCACGCGCATCGCCCCGGCCCATATTACAGATGGCCATTTCGAGCTAGAGATCGAAGCGCCGGAGCGTAGCCCCGATTTATTACTACGTGCCGATAAAATGGGCTTTAGTTATGGCGACAAAGCCCTATTCCATAATGTTGACTTGGTACTGCGAGCGGGCGCGCGCATTGCCTTGCTCGGGCCGAACGGCGCCGGGAAGTCCACCCTAATCAAGCTGTTGGTGGGCGAGCTTAAGCCCACCTTGGGTCAGCTGGAAATCCCGCCGGACATCCGCATCGGTTATTTCGCCCAGCATCAGCTGGAAAACCTGGACAGCGCGGCTACGCCTTTGCAACACATGGAAAAACTGGCACCCAAAGTAACGACACTGGCACTACGCACTTTTCTCGGCCGTTTCGGTCTGGCTGGAGACAGCGAAGATCGCCCGGTGGCAAGCTTTTCCGGTGGCGAAAAAAGCCGTTTGGCGCTGGCCCTGCTTGCTTGGCAAAAGCCACATTTATTGTTGCTCGACGAACCAACTAACCATCTCGATCTGGACATGCGCGACGCTCTCACGCTGGCGCTCGAGGAATATACCGGCGCAGTGGTATTGGTGTCCCACGATCGCAGCCTGATCCGTGCCGTAGCCGATGAGTTATGGCTGGTTGCGGATGGCAATGCCAAACTGTTTGATGGCGATCTGGAAGACTACAAAAATTGGATCGAAACACGCCGCCCGCGCGAAACCGCTCAAGCTCAGCCAGAAAAATCGCGCCAGCCAACCGTATCCAAGCCAAATAAGAAGGTACTTCTATCGAAACAATCCAAACTCGAAGCCGTGCTCTCAAAAGCTCAGGCGGAACTGGCTGAAGTCAATCGCCAGTTGGCTGATCCAGCTACCTATGTCAATCCTGACCGTGATGAAATCATCAAGCTGAACACCTTGCATACAACCTTCGAAAAAAAAGTGGCCGAATTGGAGGAAAGCTGGCTTGAACTTGAAATGGCTCTTGAAATGGCTATGGAAGAAGGAATCTAGCTCCGACGACCCAATATCCTTAAGGCCACGTTGAACAAATCCGTTCGCGTTGAGCTTGTCAAAACGAGCTTGTCAAAAAAAGCTTGTCGAAACAAGCTTGTCAAAACACAATCCTTGCAAATCAATAAGTTGCCAATGGTTTCGACAGGCTCAGCCCGAACGGAGGGACTTGTTCAGCATTGCCTTAATTTCAAAAGCAAGCACATCACGCTGGAAATACACCTGTGCTCAAATAACGATCTCCACGATCACACACAATGAACACGATGGTTGCGTTTTGCACCGTCTGCGCTACGCGTAGGGCCACTGCTAGCGCACCGCCGGATGAGATGCCACAAAAAATGCCTTCTTCACTCGCCAGACGACGAGTCATTTCTTCCGCCTCTTGCTGACCAACGTTCTCCAGCTTGTCTACACGTTTGGTATCATAAATTTTCGGAAGGTAAGCTTCAGGCCATTTGCGAATGCCGGGGATTTGCGCACCTTCTTCCGGTTGTGCACCGATGATTTGAATGTGGGGATTTTTTTCCTTGAAATAGCGCGAACATCCCATGATTGTGCCGGTGGTGCCCATACTACTAATGAAATGAGTGATACCACCTTGCGTATCTCGCCAAATTTCCGGGGCGGTGCCCTGATAATGAGCCAGAGGATTGTCCACGTTAGCGAATTGGTCGAGGATGACCCCGCGCCCTTCGTCGCGTAGTTTCTCTGCCATATCGCGCGCCAATTCCATGCTGCCCTCCTGGGATGTCAGCACCAATTCCGCGCCATAGGCGCGCATGCTCTGTCGACGCTCGATACTCTGGTTTTCAGGCATTACCAGTATCATCTTATAGCCTCGCATGGCTGCTACCATCGCAAGTGCAATGCCAGTATTGCCACTGGTTGCTTCTATTAGCGTGTCACCGGGTTTAATATCACCGCGCTTTTCGGCCTGCATGATCATTGAGAGCGCAGGACGATCTTTCACCGAGCCCGCAGGATTGTTGCCTTCCAACTTGGCCAACAGCACATTACTCGTTACACCGGGAATACGTTTTAGCCGGACCAGCGGCGTGTTGCCAACAAAATGTTCAATAGTGTGGTACATCTATATGTTCCTGAAACAAAGGTATTATCTTACCATTACATACAGGTACAAATAACAACCCCGTCAAGCTCACGCCAGACGGGGTTGTTATTTGTACTACATCAAAAACTTAAAATAAAACCTTGTATAGCCTTAGATGACCGGGAATGGTATCTAACCTGTAATGGGGAAAAGCAAAACAACCCAATACTTACCGGTATCATCGTTGCAGGCGTAAACAGAATCTCAGCTATAAATTACTTTTCACTTTGTTTTTTTGTCGGTTGCTTTAACTGCCGCTGGCTTGTTAGCAGGAGAAATACCGGCCACTGTCAACTCGGAACGTAATTTTTTTACCGACTTGCTACCAAAACCTTTAACATTTTCTAATTCATCTACGCTCTTGAATGCACCATTCTTTTTGCGGTAATCGATGATTAATTGAGCCTTCACCGGGCCTATACCCTTCACTCCATCTAAATCATCCTTTGTGGCCGTATTCAGGTTCACAGTAGCCATCGCCATGCTGGTAGAAATAATTAGTGAAATAAACGTCAGTAGCAATTTTTTCATTATAGCCCTCTTGCAAAAATGAACGACGGAGTCGCCCTTCGATCAAAAACGCATGGCACCCTAACAACGTTGACTGGCCTAACAAAACTCACATAATCCACCTAAGGAGACGCTGATTAATTCAAAATTTCGCGGAATTTATAGCGTAACAAATTGATTTTTAAATATATTTAACTATTAAATGCGAGTTAATCAGCGCTTCCCTAATTTTCCACCGTAAGCGTCTCTTGTCATAATTTCCACTGATATTAATAAAAATATTAATTCAAAGCAGGCGATTGCTATTAACAGACTATGTGAAAATTCAAATATGGTCGGTGTATGTAACGGACAGAGTAGACCATGTAAAGAGGATAGAATTTATAATAGAGTACCCTGGCGGGGTAGTAGCTGCGCTCTTATGATTCACTGACTTTCAATCAGCATTAATGCCAAGGATATTTGGCAGGCGTAAGTATCAAAACCAGTTATCTAACGAGGTGTGATAATTAAGAGCAATCCAATGAATATCAAACAAATTTTTAATCTTATCAAAGCCACTTTTACAGCGTGGATTGATGACAATGCACCCAGCATGGGAGCAGCACTTGCCTATTACACCGTGTTTTCGATTGCTCCACTTCTACTAATTGTTATATCTGTAGCGGGACTTATTTTTGGCGTTGATGTAGCAAGGGGAGAGATTTTTACTCAACTACAGGGCTTAATGGGGAAAACCGGGGCATTAGTTGTACAAGGTTTGCTTGAAAGCGTGAGTAAACCGGCAGAGAGTGTAACTGCCGCTATTATTGGCGTGATTTTGCTCCTTGTTGGTGCAACTACAGTATTTGCCGAGTTGCAGGACGACCTGGATAGAATATGGCGTGCACCAAAAAGAACCGAAGATGCGGGGATATTTGGATTAATCCGCACGCGAGTGCTTTCTTTTGGAATGATCTTGGGAATAGGTTTTTTATTGATTGTTTCGCTTATATTTAGTGCTGCGTTGGCAGCATTAGGGAAATGGTGGGAGCCTGTATTTGGCGGGTTTAGGCTACTCGCAAACTTAGTCGATATTACGCTGAGTTTTTTGATAATTACCCTTGCATTTGCAATGATCTACAAGTTAATGCCACGAATGAAGATCGATTGGCGCGATGTATGGATTGGTGCGGTGGTTACCGCGTTTCTGTTTACAATCGGCAAATTCCTGATCGGTTTTTATATTGGCAGAAGTGGCGTTGCTTCAGGATTTGGAGCGGCAGGGTCGCTTGTTGTTTTATTGGTATGGATATATTACTCAGCTCAGATTTTTTTGATGGGTGCGGAATTTACGCGGATCTACTCTTATACGTTCGGATCGCACAAAGATCAGCCCACACAAACGGCAACTGGTCTGGCTAACAAAACAGAAATTCGCATCTCTTGAATATTTGCTTGAGTATGCTATGCAAATGGTGTCTCCAAAAACAAGGAACTCATCTGTCAAGCTTTCTCACATGGTTTGAAATGTGCGCAGGGAGTACTGCTTTAATCGCTGTGTAATCATAAGGCAATGGCTTGGCCGCGACAGTTGCCGGTGGTAGTGCTTTAATGGCGGCATCAAGCGACATGAAGCGGTCGTTGCTTGCAGGATGAGACGAGAACCATTCCAGATTACGAGTCTCTTTTTCACTCATTTTTCGAAAAAAATCACGCATTCCTATAGGTGAAATACCAGAGCCCACCAAGGCTTTGAGACCCTCCATGTCGGCTTCTGCTTCATGCTGACGTGAAAACTTATACTTGATCAGAGCAGAACCAAGTGAAGCCACACCGCTGAGATCGCCGAACACCAGGCTGGCAGTTACCATCAGACCTGCTGATTTCACCATGCCATTCAGACTGTGACGTTTTTCCACGTGCTGGATTTCATGCGCAATAACCCCCGCTACCTGTTCAGCATTATCGGCCAGTGCCAGTAACCCGGTGTTTATTACAATGAAACCTCCGGGCATCGCAAAAGCGTTAACTGACGCATCGTCCGCCACATAAAATTCATATTGATATGCCGAGCCTTGCGCTAGCCGCGCACCTATTTCTCGTACCATGGTGGCACCCGGACCTTCGGCCAGTGTTAAGTGCTGCTTGGTGAGCGCGAATATTTGCTCGCCCCATTTGCGTTCCTGTGTCACCGTCACATGCGAAATGGCCCATGCAGCAAGTCTCTCGTGCTCCCATATAATCGCAATGAGCACCAACGTCGGCAATAAGAATATGCCCCAGATGAATGCATTTGACCAAGCTCGAGTCGCTCTATCCTGTATTTTGGCTCCAGCCGTTTTGATGTTTTCTTTATTCTGAGTGGCAGTCTTGTGTTGTGCTTTAAGTGTGGTTACCGATGATAAGTCTGATACTGTCAGCATATAACTCC
The DNA here is from genome assembly GCF_013168275.1 of Candidatus Nitrotoga sp. AM1P. Lineage (GTDB taxonomy): Bacteria > Pseudomonadota > Gammaproteobacteria > Burkholderiales > Gallionellaceae > Nitrotoga. The sequence continues at coordinate 698,548 of NZ_AP019547.1, forward strand.
CAGCACGCCCCTGCCATTCGATCATCACTTGACTGTCATTAAATCCCCCCTTACGCACAGAGATATCGCGCCAGGCAGGCGTTCCGTCGTAGTCATCCTGCGTGGTTAGTCGCAATCCATAGTTCGATACCAAGACTTCAACCGGGCTGCCGGTACTCTGAAATCCTGGCCCCCAAGCAAGCCCTATGATTTTATTAAGCTCAGCCATGTCGAATTGAGATAGTTGAACTTACCGCTTAGTCATCGCCATTAAATATACCTCCCAAGATGCCGCCTTCCTCCCGCCCACCGCCACTACCCAAACCAAATGCGCTGGCTACACCACTACTTTTTGGTGCTGCGGCAAAAATGCGCGAAGCCAGCCGATTGAATGGTAAGGATTGGATGATGACCATACCTGGCCCACGTAATACGGCGAAAAACAGACCTTCGCCTCCAAATAACGCGGTCTTGATTTTGCCCACATATTGAATATCGTAGTCTACGGTAGGTTGCATTGCTACCAGGCAACCAGTATCAACGCGTAGCGTTTCACCCGGTGCTAAATCGCGCTTCATCATGGTGCCCCCGGCATGAATGAATGCCAAACCATCCCCTTCCAGTTTTTGCATGATGAAGCCTTCGCCACCAAAAAATCCGGTACCCAGTTTTTTCTGGAATGCGATTGACAGCGAAACCCCTTTGGCAGCGCATAGAAAGGCGTCTTTTTGACAAATAAGAGAGCCACCGAGTTTGGACAGATCCATCGGCAACAATTTCCCTGGATAGGGCGCGCCGAACGCAACTTTCTTTTTCCCGGAGCCTTTGTTTGTATAAACAGTGGTGAAGAGCGATTCACCAGTGAGCACTCGTTTACCAGCCCCCAGCAGCTTGCCAAAAATACCAGACTGTTGCGCCGAGCCATCACCGAATATCGTGTCCATATCAATGCCATCTTCCATGTACATCATGGAACTGGCTTCGCCTACGGCGGATTCCTCAGGATCAAGTTCGATTTCTACAAACTGCATTTCTGATCCGTAAATTTGGTAGTCGATAACATCCATTGCCATGTAATACTCCTTTAATTTGTTGATTTATACGCCGTATTGTTTTCTATATGATATTTACAATATTGAAACCAGAAAAACGTTAGAGCTATCTTTAAAATATAAGAAATCCTCTTATTTTTTCTCCGAATAACATTGACTATGTAGCAGTCATATATGCTTCAAAGGATTGGCTAAATTATCTTTTAGATTGATAGCTTATAATTAGCACAACCTCTCTTGGAAACATTAACGCCATATTATTTATAATAAAAAATATTAAAACGACCAAATGATTATTGAAGATCCTTCGATAGCTCACATTCATAGCTTTCCGCCAATCGAAACAAATAATTCAAGAATCCTTATCCTTGGCACGATGCCAGGCAAGGCCTCCTTGCAAGCACAACAGTATTATGCACATCCACGAAACGTATTCTGGAAGATTATTAGCGAAATTCTTGGCGTCAAGGACGTAAATTCTTATGAAGCAAGAACATCATCAATTGTTGCGGCAAGAATTGCACTCTGGGACGTTTTGAAGTCATGCAGGCGGGAGAGTAGTCTCGATTCTGATATAGACCATGACACGATCATGCTAAACGATTTTGCGAGTTTTTTTAAAAATCACCCGCACATTCATAGGGTGTGTTTTAACGGAGCCAAAGCGGAAAGTCTGTATATGAAACTTGTGCAACCATTTCTTCAAACCTCCTCAAATATCAAATATATTCGCCTGCCTTCGACGAGTCCAGCGAATGCCACAACTTCCTTTGATAAGAAATTAGGGGCATGGAAGGCAATAGCAAGTTGATGCTTAACCTTCTTCATAAGCTTGCTACCGCACAGATTCCTCTTTAATAAGACGGCTATAATTATCCGTAAATGTGATAATAACGCAGTACATCGTATCTACGGATTCACTCCAAATCTCAACCTACTAGAGGATCACCACCATATGATATAAATCGCTCACATGAAAACCCTAATCTTTAATCACTGAACTAACTAATAATAAAATAAAGGAATATTCATGACTATCCATAATTTTCTTAAGCTACAAGTATTTGCACTACTATTTGCTGCAATTATTTCTCCACTAAGTGCAGTTGCTGATATTGTTTCAAATCCGGCAACGATAAAGTTTGTCTTGGGTACACACGAAGTTTTAGATTATGGAAAAGATAGTTGTTCTTATCCTAAATTTGCTGGCACGATAACTGGAATAGGAAGTGGCACGATTACTGAGATAGGAAAAAAAAGCAAACGTTTAGGTGTACTTTCTCTGATAGCCGATGATTGCATTACTCCAAATCCGATGCAGAATTCTTTTTCGGCCAGAGGAAATTTGATGCTTACTACTGGTAACGGCGACAATATCATGGCCAATTATTCTGTTTCCTTTATTCCGACCAGTATTCCACTAATCTATAAGTATGAGGATTTTGATCTCCACATAAGCGGAGGAACGGGTCTCTTCACGGGAGCAACCGGGTCAGGTATCTTGGAAGGAACGTCTAATATCAAAACGGGACTAGGGATAGTTGAAGGCACTATTACTATGTATATTTCCAAATGAGCCTTACGTAAGCCGATGTGCATCTATTTTTTCCGTGGCTGTCCATTTTCAGTTGAATACGCAATTTGAACTTGGCGGCCCACCCCATAGATAGGAAGTTGCGTTTGATCGCTTCGCTATTACAATTCTGAAAACGAATACCGCATCCCTAACAAATTCGGTATACACAAAATTCAGGTATCTTCCCCTTTATCCCCCTCTATTTATCATTTGCTTATCAATGGAATAAAAATCATATTGCCCTCACGCTGCACCAGCAAAGCGGCACGCATGCCCACTTCAGCCATCACAGTACGGAACTGCTTAATACTGGAGATGCGTTGGCTATTAATGGCGATAATAATGTCCTTTGGCTGAATGCCTGACTCTGCCGCAATACCGTCAGCTGCATCAACTACTACATAGCCGTCTGTGCGCAGCATTTGCCGCTCACCAGGATTCAACTCATGCATAGTCAAGCCAATTTTGTCCGGTGCTATTTCTTTGTCCGTCGGCCTCGGTTTGGATGTTTTGAGGTCACTTTCCGTGTCTCCAAGGGTGACTACCACTTCCTTTGCTGCCCCTCGACGCCATACACTAAGTCGTGCAATTGATCCAGGCGCGGCGTCGGCAACTGTACGAGCCAAATCATCTGCATCCGCCAGTTCTTTACCATTAAACTTCAAGATAATATCCCCGATCTCAAGGTTGGATCGTGCTGCCGGTGTGTCCTTCCCTACCGTAGTAATCAGCACGCCACCTGCCTTGGTCAGCCCAAATGATCTGGCATGTTCAGGGCCTACGTCTTGGATCGTCACACCAAGCCAACCACGTTTAACAGTGCCATGCTTCAATAGCTCGTTCTTTACCTTTATTGCAAGGTCGATTGGGATCGCAAAAGACAAACCCATATAGCCTCCGCTACGACTATAAATCTGTGAATTGATACCGATGACCTCACCCTTTAAATTGAACAGCGGCCCCCCAGAATTCCCCGGGTTGATTGGAACATCAGTCTGAATAAATGGCGTGGTATTTTCGCCGGGCAAGCTACGTCCCATGGCACTTACAATACCCTGAGAAACCGAGTTGGTGAAACCAAATGGCGATCCAATTGCAACGACCCATTCACCAACCTCAAGCTTTGAGGTGTCACCAATACTCGCAACAGGAAGATCCTTAGCTGAAATTTTCAATAGTGCAATATCGCTGCGCTTGTCGGCACCAACTACCTTTGCCTTGAACTCTCGTTTATCAGTCAGTCGCACCGTTACCGCGTCCGCATTATCGATAACATGAGCGTTGGTAAGAATATAACCGTCCTGGCTAATAATGAAACCGGAACCAAGCGACTGACTGCGAAATTCATGCGGAAGTATCTCGCCAGGCGCAAACCGACGAAAAAACTCATAGAATGGATCATCTTGTTTGGTACCAGGGGAAGCCGGGAATGGAAGATGTTCCCTGCGAATCTTCTGTGTAGTACTAATGTTGACAACCGCTGGTCCTTCTTTCTTGACCAAAACTGTAAAATTGGGGAGCGCAACAATTGTTGATGCTGCGCTGACAGGGCTACTGGTGGTCACGGGAGGCGGTGCTTGTTGTTTCTTTCCACAGCTATCTAATGCAAACAAAGCGATCAATAAAACAACTGTGAGTACAGGTTTTTTCATAGTGCGCATCATAAATTTTCGGTTAGTGCGTCCAACTCACGCGTAACAAATTTTCCTCTTTGTTATAGTGAAACTTTAGTTCCCCCTGATAGGCATGGTGCAAAGCTTCGCCTATACCACGAGCAAGATGTAGATCAGTTGTAGTTACCAGGATACCACCATCTTTTTTATCTTCCACTGCCATAATGCGCTTGAGTGGGTGTTCTGTTCGTTCACGTTTTTCCACGTTATGGACAAGATTCATAATTTCCTCGCCATGAGTGGCAAAAAACTGACCCTGTAAAGTAAGAAAACCTGCAGGATAGTGGTCTTGTATACGATGGCAGGCAGGACACGTTTCCCGATGTGCTTTTGCCGGAGCTTGCTGCCACTGCCAGCGTCCTTCATGAAATACCGCGTTACATTGTGGACAAACAGTTGGATCTTGCAATTTTCCCTTTAATTTGTAGGCATCGTGCTCATGTTCTTGCAACATATGTTCGCTTCGTTTGTTATTAAAACCGGTAGGAATGGTTGCATTACTCATGATAATCTCCCCTGTGGCTCGTTACCCCAATTCCACAACTTCCAGAAAACTCAAATCCATTTACACTAACATCATCATGTAAAGGTGACTTGACTTACCAATGATCGCAATTTATATGAATACCTTTTTAACGCATTGAAATGAGCGATCTATAAAGCATATTACTAATATCAATTAATATATTAAACGTACTTCTTAAGTAACTACATAGCATGCGGTTTAAATTTGACAATGAAAAGATATGTTAGTGCGCCATCTAACATAAATGAATAAGCAAATTGCTTATTTTTAGCTACGGTAATAGTTTAAACACGATATTCAGCCGAACATTAATACTTTATTATTTGTAATGGTATCAATAGGATAATCTGCCAGATGCTGCTATCAGATGATCATCGTTATAATTGAATAATGTCACACAGAATAGCCAAGCGAACAAGCTGCGCAGTGTTCTGCAATTTGAGTTTTCTCATTATGCTAGCGTGGTGAACACCAACAGTTTTTGGGCTAATGGAAAGATTTTCGGCAATTTCTAGTATTGAATTACCTTCTGCCATCAATTTGAATAATTGGAATTCACGTTTGGAAAGCGCGTTTATTGGATCCAGGGCCGCGTGAAACAACTGCCTATCTACAACCAGGTCCGAAATATGCTCCGGGTCGACATAGGTTTTTCCCAACTTTACTTGGCGTACAGCGTGTACCATTTGTTTGAGACCGCTTTGTTTGGTTAGATAACCCGTTGCGCCCATCTCCAAGGCGCGCTGAACCATAGTTTCATTACTGTGCATACTGAATACCAGAATGTGTGCAACCGGATCATGTGCCCTGATACGACGAATTGTTTCCAAGCCACCAATACCTGGCATATTAAGATCAAGAACCACTACATCAGGTTTGAATTCCCGGTAAAGAATATAGCCTCTTTCTCCATCATCGGCTTCCGCCACTATTCGAATGTCAGTTGTACTTTCAAGCAAACGACGAAAACCGTCGCGCACTACGGGGTGATCGTCTATCAGTAATACTGCGATCGGCTGTAAAGAAGGGCTTAAATTCATTTTTTTCTTCTTTCTAACTGATACTTAAGCGGTAATCGAACGTCGATACGCACACCATGGCCGGGAGTACTAAATGAAGAAAACTCTCCCCCCGCTGCAATTGCCCGCTCACGAATGCCTAATAGCCCGAATCCATTAAACGCCTGGTTTGGATCAAAGCCTTTGCCGTCATCCGTTACCCTCAGGAACACTGCATCGGCATCAGGTGTCGTACCCGATTCACGACTCAAGCATACAGAAACATGCTTGGCCAGGGCGTGACAGCAAATATTAGTGAGCGCCTCCTGAATAATGCGGTATACAGTAATATTAATATTCTCACCCAAACTGTTTAAATCACCCGCAAGTGCAAACTCGAAAATTATGTCTGAGTTATGTAAACACCACTTATTCGTCAGTTCACGCAGGCTATCCGCCAGTCCAAGTTCATCCAATAATGCCGGGCGCAAATGACGCAACATGCCACGGATCACTTCATGCATTTCCTTGGCGCTTTCGCTAATAGCTTGTACGCTTGCTCGGACTGTAGATTCTCCGTGGGACATACATAAAATCGCCTGAGCTTCCGCATGAATAGCGGTAAGCCACTGACCTAATTCATCATGTAATTCACGCGCCAGATGGCAACGTTCAGTTTCCTGAACACTGTACAGATTTTGCGTAAGCGTGCGGTTTTGCTGCAACAATTCCAGATTGATATCTGCTGCCTTTTTAAGTGAACTAATGTCGATGCCGACTCCCAATAATCCAGCAACATTACCTTCCTGATTATTAAGAGGGGCGAGCACAGTAGACAAATAAACTGCATTGCCGCTTGCATTGGTAAGTCTATTTTCTATATTCGCTTTGATTACGCCCGATTCCAGCACTTCACGGTTTATGCGCTGACAGTCCTCGGCTAGTTCGCGTGGCAGGAGCTCAAAATCGGTTTTACCGAGCACGTTTTCTACTGTATGGCCGAGAAAATCAGCAAACATCTGACTAACGGTTACATAACGCAAATTCAGATCCTTGTAGAACACGATGGCCGGTATCGCATTCAGCAAGGCATCTTGCTCAGTTCGTTTTTGTTGTAGTGCCAATGCAATACGTTTCTGTTCGGTAATATTGGTCATCACCGTGCGACAGGCACGTATCCCATCCCCTATCGCTGCACTTTCCAGGCGGATATAGTCTGGCTCATCAGTACGCGTCATGATTCTCAATTCGGTAACAATATTGCCAGAGGAATTGAAAGTTTGCTGCAGATGGTGTGAGAGTGCGTAAACATCACCTTTGATAACACGAGTTACAAAAAGCGTGCCCACAATGTTTTCACGCGCTTCACACAGCATGGTGGCTCCAATTAGATTGATTTCCTGAACGTATCCCGCCTCATCAAGAGTGAGATAGCCCACGGGGATAAAATCATAAAGATTGGCATAACGATCGCGTGTTTCTTCCAGTACCCGTTGTGCTTCCCTTAGTTCGCGGTTCTGCATCTCCAGCTCAATGTGACGCAATTGCAACTCATGCAACAAATGAATTTTGTCATTTTCTGTCTCTCTGTCCGAGGCTCTCCTATGCATCTCTCTAAATTTTCGATTTTCCGCCTCCAGCTCAAGATGGCGCATCTGCAACTCGTGCAATAATTGCATTTTGCCATCTTCCAACCCTCCATCTGGGGTTCTCTTATTTCGTAAAACAACCTCGTTGGATTGATTCTCTTCACTGTCATTTTTGGGGTCATCAAATCTTCGATTTTGATTTGTCTGCATCTGGGTCATCACATTCCTCATTCAGTAATTGTCAGGGGAATTGAATTGCTCAATTCACCTATAACTTAGAAGTTATTTACCATTTATGCTCTCAGCTATCCAAGGTACGGTGGTACGGTGGTACGGTACCAGACATTATCAAGAAACCATTTCACCGTGAAAGTGCTGCGCGATGTGACTTAATTCAGGATTTTTAGCATTGTTCTTGATGTATTTCAAAAACAGGTTGAATTTCCATCGTTAAGTATTCAAGGAATATTTTCCATATTAACCAGTTCGACTATATTGCCTCTCTTCTCTTTCCACAAGCAGGGAATATATCCTGTCTCTGCTAAAATCATCTCACCCTGTCCACATATTACTAAGCCACATGATACAAATAAGACAACGTTCTTACCCAACCGATACTGCACAACAGCTTATCGACACTGGCATCACACCGCTATGGGCACGTATTTACGCGGCGCGTGGCATTGGTAATGTGGCGCAGTTAAATACCAGCCTGCAATATCTGTTGCCTTTCACGCAACTCAAAAATGCACAAAAAATGGCGTGTTTATTGGCTGATGCCATCGCCGCACAACGCAAGCTGTTGATCGTGGCAGATTATGATGCCGACGGCGCGACCGCCTGTGCTGTAGGGCTGCGTGGCTTGCGTATATTGGGTGCGCAAGTGGATTTCATCGTACCTAACCGATTCGAATACGGTTATGGTTTGACGCCGGAGATCGTGCGGCTGGCGGCGCAATCCACCCCCGATATATTAATCACCGTCGACAACGGTATCGCCAGCGTGGAAGGCGTGGCCGAGGCCAATCGATTGGGTATGCAAGTGTTGGTCACCGACCACCATCTGCCGGGCGATGCTTTGCCGGATGCTCTTTGTATTGTCAATCCAAACCAACCGGGTTGCAATTTCCCCAGCAAAAATCTGGCGGGAGTTGGTGTCATGTTCTATGTGTTACTCGCATTACGCGCCGAACTGCGAACTCGCGGCACATATACAGAACAGGCGGAGCCCAATCTAGGCAAGTTACTCGATCTGGTTGCCTTGGGAACAGTTGCAGATGTTGTAAAACTGGATGAAAACAATCGTATTCTGGTACAACAAGGACTACAGCGCATCCGCTCCATGCACGCATGTTGCGGCATCAACGCATTGTTGCAGGTAGCCGGTAAAAATTATGCACAGGTTTCCAGTTATGAATTGGGCTTTGTCGTGGGGCCACGGCTGAATGCGGCTGGACGGCTGGAAGATATGAGCCTAGGTATCGCATGTTTGATTAGCGATGATGCCACTGAAGCAGCCAAAATTGCGACGCAACTTGATACTCTAAACCATACGCGGCGCAACATAGAAGCTGATATGCAACAAACGGCACTAGCCACACTGGAGCACATCACTCCGACGGACAGTTGCAGCCTCTCGTTGTTTGACGAAACTTGGCACCAGGGTGTTATCGGCATTCTCGCTTCGCGTCTGAAAGACCGCTACCATCGCCCTGTTATCGCTTTCGCACGATCACTGAATGGTGAAATAAAAGGCTCTGGGCGCAGCATCCATGCCCTGCATCTACGCGATGCACTTGATCTTGTATCCAAACGCCATCCGCATTTGCTGCAAAAATTTGGCGGTCATGCCATGGCAGCAGGCCTTAGCCTGCGCGAGGAGCATTTTGATGAATTTAAGGTGGCCTTTGAAGCCGTAGCACAAAGCCTGCTTTCCCCAGCCGATCTCACCAGGATTATTGAAACAGATGGTCTACTCGCACCTTCCGAATTCACATTAAGCATTGCGCGCAGCTTGGAACAACAGGTTTGGGGACAAGGTTTTCCGCAGCCATTCTTTGAAGGCGAGTTCACTGTGGAAAGCCAGCGCGTGGTTGGCGAAAAACATCTCAAACTAAAACTCACCACGTCAGGTGCAGCATATGATGCCATTCATTTTTTTTGCGCTGACCTCATGCCGTCCTGCATTCGAGCGGTTTTCAATCTGGCTGTCAATGAATACAACGGCAGCATCAACTTGCAACTCATCGTGCGACACTGGCAAGATACAGATATATGAGTCATGAGAGATCGTTTGTTTATCTGAAATATTGGTAAAGCACGCTTCGTTTTAATTACCACTAAGGTGACCTGGCGATGAATCATCAAATTTGGCAAAGTAACGGTATTGAGGTACTGCCACAATTCCTCGCCAGCCTCGCCATCGGCCTGCTGATCGGCCTGGAACGGGAGCGCAGACTTTCGTCCAAAGCGGGACTGCGAACCTTTGCCCTGGTTGCGCTCTTGGGCACTCTCACCGCCATGCTCTCCAGCAAAATTGGCTCTCCCTGGCTGTTGGTTACAGGCTTCTGCACCGTGGGCATTATGATCATTGCCGCCTATTTCACCAGCCCCACCGAAGACAATGATCCAGGCACCACCACGGTTGCCGCTTTACTGTTGTGTTATGCACTCGGCGCATTAATTTGGTATGAACAAACAACATTGGCCGTCATGCTAGCCATCGTCACCACTACCCTGCTCTATTTCAAACCCGAACTACGCGGCATGACGAAACGTTTGACGCGCCGCGACCTGGTTTCCATCCTGCAATTTTTAGTATTAACCTTCGTCATCCTGCCAGTCCTGCCAAACCAGAACTACGGTCCTTATGAGGCATTCAATCCGCAGCAGATCTGGATGATGGTCGTGCTGATTTCCGGACTCAGTCTAGCGGGTTATGTCGCTCTGCACTGGACGGCTCAACGCTATGGCGCAGCACTGCTAGGCTTGCTCGGTGGCTTGGTATCCAGCACCGCAACCACATTGGTTTACGCGCGCCACGCCAAAACCAGTGAAATCATGGCGCGACTGTCTGCGGTGGTTATCCTGCTTGCCAGCCAGGTTGTGCTGCTGCGCTTGACCGTGGTAAGTGCAGTAGTGTCGCCTGGCTTACTCACCAAACTATTGCCGGTGATGGGGCTCGGCCTTTTGTTTGGAGTAATCGTTACCCTTCTCGATTGGCGTAAATTGCATACCTCTTCAGATCTACCCATGCCAAAAACGTCCAACCCGACCGAGATCCCTGTTGCTCTGAGCTTCGGCCTACTCTACGCGGTGGTACTGTTTTTTGCTGCCTGGCTTTCAGATATTGCCGGCAGCAGCGGCCTTTATGTGGTTGCATTGATCTCCGGGCTTGCCGACGTGAATGCCATCACCCTCTCCAGCCTGCATTTATTCGATTTGGATAAACTGAGCGATGATCAGGCAGTGACAGCCATCGCCATCGCTTTCCTGTCCAATATGGTATTCAAATTTGGGCTGGTGGTATTTATCGGTGGCATGACCCTGGCAAAACATGTCGCAACAGGGTTTTTGGCGATGGGAGCCGGTGTTGCGCTGGGTCTGTTTATGCTGTAGCTGCCTCCTTAAACTCCGAGCTGAGCTTTCAGCTATAATCGCCCCCCCTTTTCCGTACTCGACAATACTAATGGAAGCCGAACAACTCAACGCCCTCACCCACCAGTTACAGGACCTCCGTCTTCGTATCACTGAACTACGGAGGTATCTTTGACTTCGATGGCAAACAAGAGCGACTGTCCGAAGTCGTAATTCTCGCTGAAGATCCAGCCATCTGGCAGGACAATAAGCGCTCTCAAGAACTAGGACGTGAACGCAAGATGCTTGAAGGCATCGTTCTCACCCTGAATCAGCTAAATCACGATCTTGATGATACAGCCGAGCTATTCGAAATGGCGTTGGCGGAAAATGACGATGCCAGCCTCAACAGCATCGTGCAGGATGTGCAAGAAATGGAGAAGACCGTGGCGGACATGGAATTCCGCCGCATGTTTTCCAAGCCTATGGATTCCAACAACTGCTTCCTCGACATTCAGGCGGGCTCTGGTGGTACCGAGGCGCAGGATTGGGCTTCGATGCTGCTGCGCATGTACCTGCGCTACTGCGAAAAAAAAGGCTTTCAGGTGGAAGTGCTGGAGCAATCCGATGGCGAAGTAGCCGGCATCAAAGGTGCCGTACTCAAGGTGACGGGCGACTATGCTCATGGCCATTTGCGCACCGAGACTGGCGTACACCGACTGGTGCGCAAATCCCCATTCGACTCCGGAAACCGCCGCCACACCTCGTTTTCCAGCGTATTTGTTTACCCTGAAATAGATGAATCCATCGAAATCGAAATCAATCCGGCAGACCTGCGCGTAGATACGTACCGCGCAAGCGGTGCCGGAGGACAGCACATCAACAAGACCGATTCAGCGGTGCGCATCACCCACGCACCCACCGGCATTGTGGTGCAATGCCAGAGCGACCGCTCGCAACACCGCAATCGCGCCGAAGCGATGGCAATGCTAAAGTCGCGCATGTATGAAGCTGAATTGCGCAAACGCAATGCCGAAAAAAAGGAAATGGAAGATGGAAAAACCGACATCGGCTGGGGACACCAAATCCGCTCCTACGTTCTGGATCAATCGCGCATCAAGGATCTACGCACCAATGTGGAAATCGGCAACACTCAGGGTGTGCTGGATGGCGACCTGGATGAATTTATTAGTGCCAGTTTGAAGCAAGGGGGATAATCAGATTAAGCTGACGAAGGCCAATAATTTAGACGCATAGCGTAATGCGTGTCAGACACAACTGACGTTCGTCTCCGCCTTGGTTGACCTTCAAAATTGAATTAGATTGCTTAACATGTCTGGACTTTCAGCTCCTGTTCTATTCCCCAACTTTGCAGCCACTTTTTGGTTGGCCCGAACATTCGAAACCCTTTGAAGTCGGCTATCGTTTACCTCCAAATAATCCAACGCTATAATTTATATTAGATAAGCGTGATTCCAGATATCTTGGAAAGTCAAGCAAGCCGCCAATTCACAAAAAACAGTCCAATCATGCTCAATATGCAGACCAAAACCATCAGTATCGTCATTGGCCAAGACCAGCCCCATCTGTCTAAAGAACAAAAAGCGTTCAATACCCTGATCAAGCAAATTGATGCAAAACGCGTCAGACTGACCGCTTGGCAGGAGATTATCCCGACTTATCAGCGAAAATACGCCAGAGAATTAGCCCCGCTTGTTAAAACCTCACAAGATATAGAAATCGAGTTAGTGCATTGCCTTGACCGTACCAGTGATCAAAAAGGACTTACTTCAACTGAGCGCCGCATGATTGATGACCTGATTAGCGAATTGACTGGGAGACTTGCAGCAGAGCGTGATGATGCAGATTTGAAGATCATCTACAACAAACACAGTGGCTCTGACTTCGATGCTAAAGAAACTGCCGCCGTGGAAGGCATGAAATCCATGTTTGAGGATGTGTTGGGCGTTGACCTGGGCGACGACTTTGACATGAGTTCACCCGAAGAATTGTTGAAGCGGGCGCAAGCGCACCTGCATGAACAGCAGACACAACACCAAGCCGACCGACAGGCGCAAGAAGAACGCCGGGCAAAACGAAAAAAGACAGCCAAACAAATAGCCAAAGAGTCGCAGCAACTGGCTGAAGAGCAACAAACCAGTCAGTCCATCCGCGAGTTGTACCGTAAACTGGCCAGTGCCCTGCACCCCGACCGCGAACCAGATCCACAGGAGCGCGACCGAAAAACGATCTTGATGCAACGCATTAACCAAGCCTATGACAACAAAAATCTGTTGCTTTTATTGGAACTTCAGCTGGAGCTAGAGCACATCGACCAAGCCACCATCAACAACATTACTGCAAGCCGACTGAAGCATTACAACAAAATATTGAAAGAACAACTCAACGAGTTAGAGCATGAAATCTTTCATACAGAGGATATGTTCAAAACACAATTTGGCATCTCCCCTTTTACTCAAATGTCTCCCAGCACCATCATGCGCAATCTCGCCACCGACATCGTCGATGTCCAACACACCATCCGCGAATTAAAAGACGATTTACTCGTATTTCAAGACATCAAGAAGGTCAAAGCCTGGCTCAAAGACATGCGGCGGCGGCCGAAAAAGGATTATTTTGACTGCCCTTTTTGATCCATGGTGGGCAGGCGAATGGACTATGGCAACGTTTCCGCTATAGACAAACTTATAGCCACGAATCTATTCCTTTCCAGTATCACCAGTTATGCAGTTTATTGAGAGTTAAAAAACCACGTCCTATGGACGTGGTCATCACCTGATTGGCTTTGCCTGTCAGAGTACCTGCCCATACAGTTATCTTTCGGAGTGTTGTCCCCACAACACTTAACGAAAGGAAAAGATATGAGCAGGTTTGCAAGAGCATCGCACGTTATATGGCATTGTCAATATCATTTGGTATGGGTTCCGAAGTACAGATTTCGGATACTCCAAGGGCCGGTAGGTCGAGAGGTCTATAAATGCGTGATGATATTCAGCCAGTAGTTAGGGTGCGAAGTAGTGGAATTGAATGTGCAGGCGGATCACGTAGACTTGTTGGTAAAGGTGCCACCGAAATTATCGGTATCGGGCTTGATGGGCATATTGAAAGGTCGTACGGCGATAAGGTTGTTCAGCGTATTTCCGTTTCTCAAGAAACGGCCCTATTGGGGCAATCATTTCTGGGCGAAGGGCTACTGTGTTGACACGGTGGGACTGAACGGAGAGATGATACAAAAGTACGTGCGGTTTCAAGAGAAGGAAGAGCAGCATCAAGAGCAATTACAACTGGAACCTGGCAGAGCGCCTTCTCGGAAGGCGCGATAGGTGTGCCCCCTCTGGGGGGCATTGGGCAATACCACGTTCTACGAACGTGGTATGTTTACTTCACAATCAGCTTTTCTGATGGGCTTTCAGTAGGCAATTTGCGGCCTCGGCCTGATTACCCTGCTAACCATTCAACCCGGCCAATCACAATTAGTGCGTCAACTGATTTTGTCGCTATGTCTCAATAAACCCGGATAATCTATTAGGAAATGTAACCAGCCTCCCCCTTTGCAAAAGGGGAGAACTTGCGAGGGGGCAGAGGGGGATTTTTGTGCCCCTGCAACGCTCAAATCCCCCCTAGCCCCCCTTTTTGCAAAGGGGGGAATGCGTGTCATCGCGCAAATCACGTTTAATGGATTATCTGGGATAAATACAGCTCATCATGGCGAAATCGATATACAAACTCACAGCCCGATGGAATCCAGACAAAAAGTTGCGACGACTTGAATTCATGACGACCTTCATCAACGGGAAATGCAAGCGGGCCAAGCTGTTGACGCCGACCGAAAATTGACTTGATTTCAGCTTCTATGCCTTTCCAGCGTATTTATCTATTCCGTGATTTCTGATGTGGTCTTTTGAAAAAGTTTACATCAGAATCAGTTAAAATTTACCGATTGATAATTCAGGATTTTTTCAAACGATGGATACGATAAGTGTACTTCTCCTGTTGTTATTAGCCGCGCTGGGGTGGTTCTGGTTCGATAGTCTGCGCGCCCTTGAGATTGCCCGGAATATGGGAAAAAATATCTGCAACAGAGAAAATCTGCAATTCCTCGACGACACAGTTGCCAACATTGGGCTGGCTCTTGCGCGCGATAAGACTGGACGAAGGGTATTGCGACGCACCTATCATTTCTTATTCACAGAGACTGGTAACACTCGGCTGGAAGGTCAGTTGGTCTTGCTGGGTGATAAAGTCGAGTCAGTAACGATGGAACCCTATCAAATAATGTCCTGAACAGATGGCCTTCAAGTGAACTCATATCCTCTTCCGCTACTGGCAGACTCGCACACCGTACGATGAATCAACGTGCCTCCCACCTTGCCAGTATTCGCTACGCATTAAACCTATAGCTGAACTGGCGGTTCCCAACGATCTATATATTCCTGTTTATTGCCCATCTGCGCGGCGCGGGATACTATCCACGGATAAAGTAAAACTGCGTCGATAACAACAAAATGGCAAACGCATTCTTTGATCGTCCAATTCTCAACTCGCCCTATGAATGTCCCTCTCGCCATTGGGAACTCAACCATGGACAGCCCACACAGCAGGTTATTGAGAAACGCCGCGTTGCGGAATACATAACACCGCTTCCCAAGCCGAAGAAACGCAAAGGCCAAGCAGAACAAGCATCTCTATTGCTGGATGATGACAAGGGACTTTCAACCCAAGTGCAGGAATACCAAAAAACGGCGGCCATCATCAACGCAGTTCGCCAGGAAGTTGGCAAGTGGCGTGCGTTGCCTAATCCAAACACTTGGCACGTCACGCCAGAAACTGCCCGGCTGTTACAACATTGGCGGCATCATAAGTTCAGCGGCGTTCGTCCCTTTTTCTGTCAGGTCGAGGCGGTTGAAACGCTTATCTGGCTGATCGAAGTTGCACCACAATTAGGAAAATCAGCCGAGCGGTTTCTAGATTATCTGACCAACGCCAGCAACGATGCCAACCCAGAACTGATGAGATTGGCACTGAAGCTCGCCACCGGTGCGGGCAAGACTACCGTCATGGCAATGCTGATCGCGTGGCAAACCATCAACGCCGTGCGCCACCCTGCCAGCAAGAAATTCACGCGCGGCTTTTTGATCGTCGCCCCCGGCCTCACCATAAAGGATCGTCTGCGCGTACTGCAACCGAATGACCCGGACAGTTATTACCAAAGTCGCGAACTGGTGCCCAGTGACATGATGGGCGATCTCGAGCGCGCCAAGATCGTCATCACCAACTACCACGCCTTCAAACTGCGCGAACGCATGGAATTATCCAAAGGCGGACGATTGCTGTTACAAGGACGTAGCGGCGACCCACTCGATACCCTCGAGACTGAAGGCCAGATGCTGCAGCGCGTCATGCCAGAACTGATGGGCATGAAAAACGTTCTGGTCATCAACGATGAAGCTCATCACTGCTACCGCGAAAAGCCGAAAGCAGATACCGATGACGAAGACTTGAAAGGCGACGACAAAAAAGAAGCCGAAGAAAACAACGAGGCAGCACGTTTATGGATTTCCGGCCTCGAAGCCATCAATCGCAAGTTGGGTATACCTCGCGTCATTGATCTCTCTGCCACGCCATTCTTCCTGAGCGGCTCCGGCTATGTTGAAGGCACTTTGTTCCCTTGGACAATGAGCGACTTCTCGCTGATGGATGCCATCGAGTGCGGCATCGTCAAGCTGCCGCGAATACCGGTAGCCGACAACATCCCCGGCAACGAAATGCCCATGTTCCGCAACCTGTGGGAGCACATTCGCGCCAAGATGCCAAAGAAAGGACGCGGCAAGGGAGAACCACTAAACCCGCTTGACCTGCCGACCCAACTTCAAACTGCCCTCGAAGCGCTCTACGGGCACTACGAAAAAACCTTCGAGCTTTGGATGAAAGAAGGTATTTCCGTGCCGCCCTGCTTCATCATCGTCTGCAACAACACATCGGCATCTAAGCTGGTGTATGACTACATCTCCGGCTTTCAGCAACAGCATGAAAATGGCACCAGCAAACTAATCGAGGGACGTTTTTCCCTGTTCCGCAACCACGACGAACACGGCAACCCGCTGGGGCGTCCACGCACACTTTTGATCGATAGCGAACAACTTGAATCCGGCGAGGCGCTGGACGATAACTTCCGTAACATGGCAGCCGACGAAATCGAGCGTTTCCGCAGTGAGATTTTTGAAAGAGGGGGCAAACTCGCCGACGAACTACGCGCGGGGAAATCTATTGACGACGCCACGCTGCTGCGCGAAGTCATGAATACCGTCGGCAAAGCGGGGCAACTGGGCGATTCCATCCGCTGTGTCGTGTCTGTCTCCATGCTCACAGAAGGCTGGGACGCCAACACGGTCACCCATGTCCTCGGTGTGCGAGCCTTCGGCACCCAGTTGCTGTGCGAACAGGTGATAGGCCGCGCCCTGCGCCGCCAATCCTATGAGCTCAACGAGAATGGCCCCAACAAAGGTCTGTTCAACGTCGAATATGCCGATGTGCTCGGCATCCCCTTTGACTTCACCGCCAAGCCCGTGATTGCGCCGCCGCAAAAACCGCGCGAAACCATCCAGGTCAAAGCCATCCGTCCCGACCGCGATAATTGCGAGATCACATTCCCGCGTGTGCAAGGCTATCGCACCGAGCTGCCGGAAGAGCGGCTCACTGCCGACTTCAACAACGATTCTGTACTCGAACTCACCCCCGATCTGGTGGGCGCAACCGAAACGCGCAATTCCGGCATCATAGGCGAAACAGTTGATTTGAATCTGGTGCATACCGGCGACGTACGCCCTTCACAAGTCATTTACGAACTGACCTCGCATCTGGTACTGACAAAATTTCGCGATGCCAACGGCGACCCCCAGCTCAACCTGTTCGGTCAACTCAAGCGCATCGCACGCCAGTGGATTGAGGGTTATCTGGTGTGCAAGGGTGGCACCTATCCGGCACAACTCAAATACAAGACGCTGGCCGACATGGCCTGCGAGCGCATCACCGCTGGCATCACTCGCGCACTGGTGGGCAGCAAGCCGATCAAAGCTGTGCTCGACCCCTACAACCCTGTGGGCAGCACTACGCATGTCAACTTCAACACCTCGAAGCTGGATCGGTGGCAGACCGATGCACGCCGCTGCCAGATTAACTGGGTAATTCTCGATAGCGATTGGGAAGCCGAATTCTGCCGCGTCGCCGAATCGCATCCGCGCGTCAAAGCCTACGTCAAGAACCACAACCTCGGTCTGGAAGTGCCTTATCGCTATGGCTCGGAGATGCGTAAATATATCCCCGACTTCATCGTGCAGGTGGATGACGGCCACGGCGAGGATGACTTGCTTAACCTCATCGTCGAGATCAAAGGCTACCGCCGCGAAGATGCCAAGGAAAAAAAGAACACCATGGACGTCTACTGGGTGCCCGGCGTGAACAACCTCAAGCAGCATGGTCGCTGGGCCTTCGCCGAATTCACCGAGGTGTACCAGATCGAAGCCGACTTCACGAAAAAGGTCGAGGCCGAATTCAACAAAATGATTGATGGAACACTAAAGAATGAGGGGTGATGCCATGAGCAACATTAAATTGTTTGAATCGAAACATATCCGTTCAATCTGGGACGACAAGGCACAGTGTTGGTTGTTCGCTGTCGTGGATATTGTCGCGGCTTTAACTGACAGTCAGAACCCCCAAGTCTATTGGCGTGTTTTAAAAAAACGGCTGTTGGCCGAGGACAATGAAACCGTTACAAATTGTAACGCTTTGAAAATGACTGCGCCTGATGGGAAGCAACGGCTCACCGATGTGGCGGATACTGAGCAATTGCTTCGACTCATCCAATCCATCCCCTCGCCCAAGGCAGAACCCTTCAAACGCTGGCTGGCCAGGGTCGGCTACGAACGCCTCGAAGAAATCGAAAACCCCGAACTGGCCGCAGCACGGATGCGCGAACTTTATAAGGTCAAGGGTTACAGCGACGAATGGATCGAAAAGCGCGTGCGCGGCATCGCCATCCGCGACGAGCTGACTAACGAATGGCAGAAGCGCGGCGTGAAAGAACAGCGCGAATACTCCATCCTCACCGCCAAAATCAACCGCGCCACTTTCGGCATGACTCCAACCGAGTACAAGGCATTCAAAAGCCTCGACAAACCGGCGGACAACCTGCGCGACCACATGAATGATCTGGAACTGATCTTCACCATGCTGGGCGAAGCCTCCACCACCGAAATTGCACACAATAAAGACGCGCAAGCTATGTCGAGAATCGCAACGCCGCCGAGGCTGACGGCGCGGTGGCAGGCCGCGCACGGCGCGACCTCGAAAAGAAATCCGGCAAGCGCGTCGCCAGCCAGGAAAACCACAAGGCTCTGCCCGAAGCAGTGGCGCGCAAACGGCTAAAAAACAAGGATAACTGATCGATGGCCAAAGTACCTAAAAGCAAACTCACCGTCGAAACCATCAAGCACGACGAGGCGACGCGCAAGAACATTCCCACTGCCGAATACCAATCGGTGATGCAAAAGGAAGAGCTGACTCCCATCCGCGTGGCCTACGAACGTCGCAATCGCGACCTCGATCCGCAATTGGTCTGGCACGGCAAGGACGAGCAGGACTGGTCTGATTTAGTGGTGCATGCGCCGCCGCTCTACATTCAGGAAAAGGTTCACCCCAAGGTGCTGATCGACGACCTGAAACGGCAGACGGAGCAAGCCGAAGCAGACAAAGCGGTCAACCAGTCTGGCTTCACCACCGACCTCTTTGGCGACTTTAACGGTCTGCCCAACGATGGTGCCAAGACCGAGTTCTACCAGCACGACGCCCATTGGGCCAATCGCATGATCCTCGGCGATAGCCTGCAAGTGATGGCCAGCCTCGCCGAGCGCGAAGGGCTGCGCGGCAAGGTGCAATGCATCTATTTCGATCCGCCCTACGGCATCAAATTCAACTCCAACTTCCAGTGGTCCACCACCAGCCGCGACGTCAAGGACGGCAACGCTGGTCACATCACCCGCGAGCCGGAGCAAGTAAAAGCCTTTCGCGATACTTGGCGCGATGGCATTCACTCCTACCTTACCTATCTGCGCGACAGGCTGACCGTGGCGCGGGATTTGTTGACCGATTCCGGGTCGATCTTTGTGCAGATCGGGGATGAGAATGTGCACCGGGTGCGGGCGGTGATGGATGAGGTATTTGGGGAGGATAACTTCGTCTCAACGATTGCATACGCAAAAACTACCGGGTTCTCTGGTGATACGCTTTCAAATGTCGCTGACTACATGGTTTGGTTTGCCAAGAAAAAAGACCTGCTTAAGTACCGCGATCTCTATACGGCGAAGCAAGCTGGCGAAGCTGGTGCAACAAAATATCGCGAGATATCGTCTATTCAGGCTCTTAGAAACTCTACGCATGAACGGACTCGCCTTGCGACGTCAGATCAGCTGACGTCGCAAGGCGAGTCCAGTTCGGAGCAGATGTTTCCTTTCGCCGGACGTAAATGGACTGCGCCGAAAGGACTGCACTGGAAAACGACCGTTGAAGGCTTGATTCGTACCGCAAAAGCAGAGCGAATAATGGAAGAGGGCGCCTCAGTCAGGTACGTACGCTGCCTTGATGATTTCGCAGCCACACCAAGAACGAATCTCTGGCTTGACATTGGAGGCGTCCAAAGCCGAACCGATCCCAAGATATATGTGGTGCAGACAGCAACGGAGGCCGTACAGCGCTGCGTCCTCATGACTACCGACCCTGGCGATCTCGTCCTCGACCCCACCTGCGGTTCCGGCACGACGGCCTATGTCTCCGAGCAATGGGGCCGCCGCTGGATCACCATCGACACTTCTCGCGTCGCACTGGCGTTGGCCCGCGCCCGCATCATGGGAGCGCGCTACCCCTACTATCTGCTCGCCGACAGCCGCGACGGCCAGATCAAAGAAAGCGAAGTCACCCGCACCGTTCCATCGAGTCAGCCCACGCGCGGCAATATCCGCCAAGGCTTCGTCTATGAACGTGTGCCGCACATCACCCTGAAATCCATCGCTAACAACACCGAGATTGATGTCATCTGGGACAAGTGGCAGCAGACGCTGGAATCGTTGCGTGAACAACTCAACAAGGCGCTGGGCAAGCAATGGCAGGAATGGGAAATCCCCCGCGAGCTTCCGAAATCCGTTCGCCCTGAGCCTGTCGAAGGGCGTGCTTCGACCTCGCCTTCAGTGCTGAGTACTGTTCCCGCTCACCCTTCGACAGGCTCAGGGCGAACGGCAACAGTAGTCGAAGCATCAGCACGAACGGAGGAGGAGATTCACCGGGAATGGTGGAGTGCGCGCATCGCCCGCCAGAAAGAAATCGACGCCTCCATCGCAGCCAAAGCCGAGCACGAATACCTCTACGACAAACCCTACGAGGATAAGAAAAAAGTCCGCGTTGCTGGGCCGTTCACCGTCGAAAGCCTCTCGCCCCATCGCGTGTTGGCTGTGGATGAAAACGACGAACTGATCGACGGTGTCGCCGAATCCAAGACCGGCTACGGTGAAGAGCGCGACTTCGTCCAGATGATCCTGGAAAACCTCAAGACCGCTGGCGTGCAGCAGGCGCACAAAGAAGACAAAATCACCTTCACCACGCTCACCCCGTGGCCCGGCGATCTGGTCTGCGCCGAAGGCAAGTATCTGGAACCCTCTCCCCTTGGAAGAGGACAGGGTGAGGGTGGAGTTGAACGCCGCGCCGCCATCTTCATCGGTCCCGAATTCGGCACCGTCTCTCGTCCCGATCTGGTCTCTGCCGCACGAGAAGCAGGAGACTCTGGCTTTGATGTACTCATCACCTGTGCCTTCAACTACGATGCGCATTCATCCGAATTCGACAAACTCGGACGCATCCCCGTGCTCAAGGCGCGCATGAACGCCGACCTGCACATGGCCGATGACCTCAAGAACACCGGCAAGGGCAACCTCTTCGTCATCTTCGGCGAACCCGACATCGACATTCTCGATGCCGAAGCCGGTCAGGTTCGCGTCAAGATCAACGGTGTGGACGTATTCCACCCCAACACCGGCGAAGTACGCAGCGACGGTGCCGAGGGCATTGCCTGCTGGTTCATCGACACCGACTACAACGAAGAAAGCTTCTTCGTCCGCCACGCCTACTTCCTGGGAGCAAACGATCCCTACAAGGCACTCAGAACCACCCTCAAAGCCGAGATCAACGAAGATGCCTGGGCATCGCTCAACAGCGACACCTCAAGGCCATTCGATAAACCGAAGTCCGGGCGGATTGCGGTGAAGGTCATCAATCATCTGGGGGATGAAGTGATGAAGGTGTTTAAGGTTGTGTGATGGCATTGATTGACGAAATTCTAAAGTGGTCAGAAGAGAAGCTACCTCTCTGGCAACGTGATGCGGCTCGCCGTATATTTCAGCAAGAGAATGGCTTGTCTGTCGATGATTACGCGGAGCTATATACCTTACTGAAAGCAGCCCATGGGTTACCTAACCCATTGGGCCTGACACCAGAGCCGTTAAAGGCGGCTCATCTGCCGCCGGTGCTTCAAGCTGGCGAGAAGGTTGTTCTGAAGGCGATACGAAATTTGGTGTATGTAAACCGAATCGCGCAGGGGCAGAAACTGAATTTCGCACCATCGGGAATGACGGTGATCTACGGTGGAAACGGAAGCGGGAAGTCGGGCTATGTAAGAGTAATGAAACGGGCATGCCGTGCACGAGATCAGGCAGAGAAAGTCCTTGCAGATGCAAACGATCCTGCTGCCCAGAATAGCGTGCCTAAAGCAATTTTCGACATTGAAATTAACGGGGCTTGCAAACCTATACACTGGACTTTCAATAGTGACTCACCCGACGATCTGGCTAAGATTTCAGTTTTCGATTCACACTGTGCTCGCGCTTACCTGACTGCCGAGCAGGATGTGGCTTATCTGCCATATGGGCTGGACGTTGTTGAGAATCTTGCAAATAAAGTTCTACCAGAGTTGACTCGCCGCCTTAACGAAGAAATTGCTACTATCAATGTTGATCGCCAACCATTCCAGCATTTAGTTGGCGAGACAGAAGTTGGGCGGCTGGTTCTAGCACTAAGCGAAAGGACGAATCCAGACAAGGTTAAAGCTCTTGGCACATTATCCGAGATCGATACGGCACAGATTAAGGAAATTGACGCAGCACTTGCCGAATCTGATCCAGGAAAGAAAGCAAAAGAGCATCGCCTTTCAGCGGGGCGTTTAAAGAGTTGGGCGGAAAGAATCGAAACCGCATTGTCTTGGGTCAGTGATGCCGCTATAGAGAAACTCAAAAAAATTACCGATACCACGGTCACTGCCAATCAGACCGAGAAGCAAGCAGCAGAAACACTTCAGTCAGGAGAATTGCTTCTGCCTGGAACCGGTGAGCCAGTATGGAAGGTATTGTTTAATGCTGCACGCAAGTTCTCAACTGAGGTCGCCTATCCAGAACATTCGTTCCCTCATGCCACTGCCGAGGCAAAATGTCCTCTCTGTCAGCAACCGTTGAACGATGCCGGAGAACGGTTGAAACGATTTGAGGAATATATACAAAACGATGTGGCTAAAGCTGCCGCAGAGCAACGACAAAAACTTGAAGCAACAAAGGTAAAGATTGAAAGAGCCAACCTGAGCGTTAGTTTCGACAAATCTCATGTTGAAGAGCTGGCACAGCTTGATGATGCAGTTGCCTCTATTATCAATGCATTTGAAAAAAACATAGAAACTCGCCGTAGTTGGATGCTTCAAAATCTCAACTCCTATACGTGGGTGGACGCGCCCGCGCTTGGAGAGAATCCACGTAAGCGACTGCGTAATCTCGCTGCACATCAATTCAAGTCAGCAAGAATCCTTGCCCGAGCAGTGGACGAAGTTAAGAAAAAATCGCTGATAGATAAACGAGAAGAACTACGTGTTCGCCAGAATCTTTCAGCATGCCTAGGCGCAGTGCTTGCACTGATTGACCGATTTAAGATGAGGCAGGCACTAAAAACCTGTGAACAAGACCTTAAAACAAGGCCAATTTCAGACAAGTCAAAAGAATTTGCAAGTGGTGCTGTTACTGTTGCGCTAAAAAATGCGTTGGATGAGGAATTCAAGTCTCTCGGGATAGGACATATACAAACTAAGCTTAAAGATCGAAATGATAAAGGGAAAATTAAGCACCAATTACTTCTGGATCTCCCAACAACAAACAAACTGGAACAAATACTCAGTGAAGGTGAGCAGCGAGCCATCGCACTGGGTTCATTCCTCTCAGAATTGAAGCTTGCAAATCATGCATGCGGCATCGTTTTTGATGACCCCGTTTCATCACTGGATCACATACGCCGAGGCAGAGTCGCAAGGCGATTGGCGGTAGAGTCCAAGCAAAGACAGGTTTTGATTTTCACTCACGATGTTGTGTTTCTTCAGCAGTTACGAGATCAATGCGACAAGCTTAATGTGCCACCGTTTTTTTGCCGACTTGAGGCGAACAGGGGTTTTTATGGCAACGTATCCGAAGGGCTTCCATGGACACACAAGAGCTATGGCGAAAGAATCGACTTCCTAGAAAAGGCACAAAAGCAATTTGAGAAAATGCCATGGCCTGCTGACCCATCAGAGGAGCTGGCTCGTGAGATGATCCGGCAATACAGTTTTCTCAGGGCAACAATTGAGCGGGTGGCACAAGATTTTGTTCTTGGCGGCACAGTGCAGCGTTTTAAGGATTACATAGACGTTAAGAAGCTGAAGCTGGTGATTGGACTTCAAAAATCAGAAGTAGATGAAATTCTCCGCATTAACCAACGTTGCCATGATTTGGTCGAGGCACATGATCCATCCTCAGCTAAGGATGAGCCGCCACCAACTCCTGATGAACTGAAACAAGACATTGCCGATTTACAGAAGCTAATTCAAGGCATCACGGATCGGCGAAAAGGCGCAGCAAATAGGGTGACGTGATGAGCGAATCGCAACACTTCCTGATCTACCAAAGCGAAGACGGCTCCACCCGCATTGACGTGATGCTGGAGGCGGAAACCCTTTGGCTGAACCAGAAGCAGTTGACCGAGTTGTTCGGCAAGGCCAAAGGGACAATCAGCGAGCATATCAAACACATCTTCGAGGATGGTGAAATGACTCCGGAGGCAACTGTTCGGTTATTCCGAACAGTTCAACCTGAGGGGGGGCGTGACGTGACCCGCGAGGTTGAACACTACAATCTGGACATGGTGCTGGCTCTGGGCTTCCGGGTGCGCAGCCCTGTGGGCGTGCGTTTCCGCCAGTGGGCCAACGACAAGCTGAAGGAATATATCGTCAAGGGCTTTGTGCTGGATGACGCGCGTCTGAAAAACCCCGGCAAAGGGCGGGATTACTTCGACGAACTGACACGCCGCCTGCAAGACATACGCACCAGTGAGCGGCGGTTTTACCAGAAGATTACGGACATCTACGCGACCAGCGTGGATTACGATGCCAACCATGCGCTCACCCAGGCGTTCTTTGCCACGGTGCAGAACAAGGTGCATTTCGCCATTCACGGCCAGACTGCCGCCGAACTGATCGCCACCCGTGCCGACAGCAGCCAGCCGAACATGGGGTTGACGACTTGGGAGGGGGCACGCATTCGCAAGGCCGATGTGAGCATCGCCAAGAATTACCTGAACGATGAAGAGCTGCGCGCCCTCAATAATCTGGCCGAGCAGTATTTGATTTTTGCCGAAGGTCAGGCTGCACGGCATATAGCCATGACTATGCAAGACTGGATCAGCAAACTGGAAGGTTTTTTGACACTGAATGACCGCGAGATTTTGCAAGGCGCAGGCAAGGTATCGGCTGAGCTTGCCAAATCTCACGCAGAGCAGGAGTTCGACAAATGCCGGGTATTGGATGACCAGCGTTTCGAGTCTGACTTCGATCGCATGGTGAAGCGATTGCCCGCCAAAACGCCAGGGAAGGAAAACTGATGGATTTCCGCATCGCCGATACATTCACTGACAGCCTCGTCAAACTCACAGGCGAAGAGCAGAAAGCTGTCAAGACCACTGCCTTCGATCTGCAAATGAACCCGATCAATCCCGGCATGAGTTTCCACAAGCTGGACAAGGCGCGTGACAAGAATTTCTGGTCGGTGCGAGCCAGCAGCGACATCCGTTTGATCGTCCACAAAAACGATGCCAGCCTGTTGTTGTGCTATGTCGATCATCACGACAAGGCCTATGACTGGGCGGAACGGCGCAAGTTGGAAACGCATCCACAAACCGGCGCGGCACAGTTGGTGGAGATACGCGAGACGGTGCAGGAAATCGTTATCCCTAAGTATGTCGAGGTGATGCAATACGCTGCAGCGAAGCCGCGCCTGTTCGCCCATGTCGCCGAAGAGGTACTGCTGAGCTACGGCGTGCCGGAAGAGTGGTTGCCTGATGTGCAACAAGCCGACGAGGACAGCCTGCTTGATCTGGCCGAGCATCTGCCGGGCGAGGCGGCGGAGGCGTTACTGGAGCTGGCCACCGGCGGCAAGCCGCAAGTAGTACCACCCATCGCAGCAGGGGCTGACCCTTTTGCACATCCCGATGCGCAACGCCGCTTCCGGGTGATGAATGATGTTGAGGAGCTGGAACGTGCACTGGCGTTTCCGTGGGAGAAGTGGACAACTTTTCTTCATCCGGCGCAGCGGCAGTGGGTGGAGCGGGATTACAGCGGCCCAGCGCGCGTCTCCGGTTCGGCGGGTACGGGCAAAACCATTGTCGCGTTGCATCGTGCGGTGTTTCTGGCGCGGCAACATCCTGAATCGCGCGTGTTGCTGACTACGTTCTCCGACACTTTGGCAAATGCGTTGCACACCAAGCTGCGGCGATTGATCAGCAACGAGCCGCGTCTGGCGGAGCGACTGGAAGTGCATTCCATGAATGCCATAGGCGAGCATATGTATGAATTGCACTTTGGTCGACCTAAAATTGCCAGCGCAGACAAAATCAGGCAATTGTTGGTTGAAGCAGCCAGCAAGACTGATGGGCAGAGATTCGGTCCGCACTTTCTGAAGACGGAGTGGGACGAGGTGGTGGATGCATGGCAATTGGATGGCTGGGAGGCTTATCGCGATGTACGGCGACTGGGGCGCAAGACACGCCTGCCAGAGCCGCAGCGTGTGTTGCTCTGGTCTATCTTCGATGCAGTGCGAAGTGCATTGAAGTCACAGGGCTTGGTTACTCGCTCCGCGATGTTCAGCCAGTTGGCCGCACAGATTGTCGAGCGCAAGCATCCACCTTTCGATTTCGCAGTGATGGACGAGGCGCAGGATGTCAGCGTAGCTCAGCTGCGTTTCCTTGCGACGATGGGTGCTTGGCGTACCGATGCCCTGTTTTTCGCGGGCGATTTAGGCCAACGTATTTTCCAGCAGCCGTTTTCGTGGAAGTCGCTGGGCGTGGATATTCGCGGAAGATCATGCACGCTGCATATCAACTATCGCACCTCACATCAGATCAGGATGCAGGCCGACCGATTGCTGGGTCCGGAAGTTTCCGATGTGGACGGCAACACGGAAAACCGGCGCGGCACGGTGTCGGTATTCAATGGCATAGCGCCGGTTATCAAGACATTCGACAGTCAGGAAGATGAAATCAACGCGGTCGGCGACTGGCTGCGTGAGCGAAGCAGCGAGGGAATTGCACCGCACGAGATCGGCGTATTCGTCCGTTCCGATAATGAATTAGAGCGCGCTCGCGTGGCAATCGGGAAATCCGGACTGCCTTTTAAGATGCTTGATGAGCATGTCGAAACGACCAGCGGTTATATTTCCATCAGCACGATGCACTTGGCCAAGGGGTTGGAATTTCGCGCAGTGATTGTGATGGCGTGCGACGATGAAATTATTCCTTCTCAGGATCGCATCGAAACGGTAGCTGACAATGCCGACTTGGAAGAGGTCTACAACACCGAGCGACATTTGCTCTATGTCGCATGCACTCGCGCTAGAGATCATCTGCTGGTAACCAGCGTTGAACCTGCTTCCGAATTTCTTGCTGATTTGCTTGTGGAGGTTGACTGATAGCAGACGGTGACTGGCCGCTTCGGGTCGCTATGTAAAACTTTACATAGCGACCCGAAGCATAAGACCGAACTATGTGAAGTGCCGCGCAGGAGAACGTCTCAGATTGACGTATTCTGTTGGCTTTGGACACTATAACTTGGCTGTGAACTAGACATTAGCTCGCTTCTCTGCATAGGGGTCGAAGCCGGCCATTCGTGAATGGCAAGTTTGTGCCAGAAACAGCCATTTGCAAATTGCCCAAACTGTTGCATGAGCAGCGGGATGAGCTCAAAGAGATTGTCTGGCTAGTTTAGCTTCTGCTTGTAAATCCCACAGAATCAGACCAAAATGTTTACATTTATTGCTATAAGATCTATGAATTCAACAACGCAGATAGCATCTATAAAAATGAAAAATATCAAATCTCTATTCGAAAACAAGATTAATGGCGCCTTCCAAATTGCTATCGCTCGCAAGCTGCGTACTTGCTTTGGCGCGGTTATGACGCTGGCGTTTCTTCTTGTATCGCCTATGGCCAGTTCGACGGGCTTTACCGTTTATACCACGATCTCACCAATGACAGGCTTATGGTCGAATCAGAATGAATCTGGCTGGGGTGTTGGACTTACTCAGCAATATGGTGTGATTTTCGCTACGCTCTATACCTACGATTTTGATGGTAGGCCAACGTGGTATGTCGCTTCTAATTGTGTGGTGGCGGCCGATGGGTGTACTGGCGATTTATACGCGGTAACGGGAGGCTCAGCGCTGACAATTCCATGGAACAGTGCCAATAAGATCGTAACTACGGTTGGAACGATCAATTTTGCGTTTACTGATACCAATACTGGCACAATGAAATATACGATTAACGGTGCATCAGGATCAAAGAGGATTACAAGACAAGTGTTTGCCACTGAACCGGTTCAGGCGGGTCACTTTCCTTTTGACTTCAAAGGTATTCGACTCAACTCTATGGCATTCAACCCCTTATTTGGCATTATTTGCCAAGCTACGTTGTCATTTACCAATGTGAGCGCCGTCACAGTTTCACCTACCCTCTCCTTCGATGTAATAGTCGATGGTGTTATAACGGGCCAGGTGCCTTTCCTTACCTTTGGGCTTGCACCAGGCGCTACAGCGACAGCGACTTCACAACCGGTGGTGAACAATGGCTCGTATCTGGCATGCGGTACCTTCACACTTCAATTTAATTCGTCTGCCAGTCAGGTACGTTAGGCCTTCGCATATGCTTTGCTTAAATTGCACGTAATATGGCATTCGTGCCACAATCCTGCGCCTTTGGAAGTACTCCTGAATTCTTGATCTTAAATTTATCCACACATCATGACTACCGAACCAACCAACCCTCAGCAAGACGAAAATCAAATTATCACCGAGCGCCGCGCCAAGCTCACTACACTTCGCAAAGAAAGCGTAGCTTTTCCGAATGATTTTGAGCGAAAAAATCTGGCTGGTGATTTGCATGATGCTTACGATGCAATGAGCCACGACGAACTGGAGACAGTACATATAGGCGTGGCCATAGCCGGGCGCATGATGTTAAAACGAGTAATGGGTAAAGCCAGCTTTGCCACTGTGAATGACATGAGCGGACGCATCCAGCTATTCATTAATAATAGCGATACCGGCGAAATTGCGCATGATGCCTTCAAGCACTATGACCTGGGCGACATACTTGGTGCAACAGGCGTACTGTTTAAAACCAAAACGGGTGAACTTTCTGTTCGTGTGACTGAGCTGCGTCTGTTAACTAAAGCACTCCGCCCGTTACCGGAAAAATTTCACGGTCTGAGCGATCAGGAACAAAAATACCGTCAACGGCATGTGGATCTCATCACCAATGAAGACACGCGCAAAACATTTATCATTCGCTCCAAAGTAATTCAGGCTATACGGGAATTTTTCATACGCCACAATTACCTCGAAGTCGAAACGCCAATGATGCATTCCATTCCGGGTGGCGCATCGGCCAAACCCTTTATCACGCACCACAATGCCTTGGATATGCAGCTGTATCTGCGCATTGCGCCGGAGCTGTATCTTAAGCGGCTAGTGGTCGGTGGGTTTGAGAAGGTATTCGAAATCAACCGCAACTTTCGCAATGAAGGGCTTTCCACGCGACATAACCCCGAATTCACCATGATCGAGTTTTATGAAGCCTATCGGGATTATCGTTATCTAATGGACTTCACCGAGAAACTGTTTAGCGAAGTGGCGCGCAAGGTGCTGGGCACCACAGTGTTCTCTTACCAGGGACGTGAACTTGACTTGGGGCAACCGTTCCATCGACTGACCATTGCACAGGCAATCCAGAAATATCATCCGCAGTTTTCTGACGCACAATTGAACGACCGCGATTTTCTGATCAACGAATTACAAGACCTGAAGGCCAAATACAGGACGGCGGATGGTGTGGGCGGACTGCAACTTTCGCTGTTTGAAGAACTGACCGAACATCAATTATTCGAGCCAACTTTCATCATCGACTATCCCGCAGAGGCCTCGCCACTGGCACGCCGCAGTGATACGCGCCCAGAAATTACCGAGCGTTTTGAACTGTTTATGGTTGGGCGCGAAATCGCTAATGGTTTCTCTGAGTTAAATGACCCGGAAGACCAGGAAGCCCGTTTTGATGCGCAAGTATCGGCTCGGGAAGCAGGTGACGAAGAAGCCATGTTCAAGGACAGCGATTATATTCGCGCGCTGGAATATGGCTTGCCACCCACCGCTGGAGAGGGCATCGGAATAGACCGACTAGTGATGCTGCTCACCGATAGCCCCAGCATTCGCGATGTGATTTTATTTCCACAAATGCGCCCCGAAAGGTAAAAAATAACCGAACACTTGGAATTGAAATAAGCTAACTAGATTAATTTTACTTAATTTCCCCATGCCTCGATTTCGACGATGCGGGAGTAACCGGCGAGCACGCTGGTGACGTTTACTCGAATCCGATCGGTGGTAAACGCAGTGAAGCTTAGAGTGCGCTTGACCAGATTGTTTCCACTTACCGTAGCAAGCGTGGTCCAGGCCGACCCATCCCATCCCTGGATGGTAAAGCCGGTTATACCTTCATTTTTAAAGGTTAGCGTATCGGTCGGTTCGATCCCGTTAATGTAGTTGTCCTGAAGGGTATAGACCACCACGCGATCGATCGTTTGCGTACCATTGAAGTTGATTTGCACCCAGTCGGGTTGCGTGTTGAATGTGGCATCGTTCCAGCCACCTCCTTTAGCCCAGGTAGCACCGGTGCGCAGATTGTCGTTAACCGCCCCCACCGGGTAAGCACTGCTGTGGGTGCTTGATGCCGAAGCAACCGCGCCGACACTGGCGAGTGCAATGTTACTACTCGTAATGACAGGCATCGTCGTTGCTGAAACCGGATTTGACTGAGCTGAGCAGTTGTTTGCAGCGTCACACGCCGCTAATGTATAGCTGTAGCTGGTCGCGGCAGTCAAACCCGTATCGGCAAAGCTCGTCGTAGTCGGGTTTCCAACCAGAGTGCCTCCGCGATAAACTTTGTAGCCGGTCACGCCCACATTGTCCGTCGAGGCCGCCCAGCTCAGGTTGATTTGAGCAGAACTGACGGGGGTGGCCGAAAGTCCTGTTGGTACGGTAGGTGCAGTCGTGTCTGAGCTACCAGACGCAGCAGCGCTCCATGCCTCGATTTCGACAATACGGGAGTAACCGGCGAGCACGTTGGTGACATTTACTCGAATCCGGTCGGTGGTAAACGCAGTGAAGTTTACAGTGCGCTTGACCAGATTGTTTCCACTTATCGTAGCAAGTGTGATCCAGGCTGATCCATTCCAGCCCTGGACGGTAAAGCCGGTTATACCTTCATTTTTAAAGGTGAGTGTATCAGTCGGTTCGATCCCGTTAATGTAGTTGTCCTGAAGGGTATAGACCACTACGCGATCGATCGTTTGCGTACCATTGAAGTTGATTTGCACCCAGTCGGGTTGCGTGTTGAATGTGGCATCGTTCCAGCCACCTCCTTTAGCCCAGGTAGCACCGGTGCGCTGATTGTCGTTAACCGCCCCCACCGGGTAAGCACTGCTGTGGGTGCTTGATGCCGAAGCAACCGCGCCGACACTGGCGAGTGCAATATTACTACTCGTAATGACAGGCATCGTCGCTGCAGAAACCGGATTTGACTGAGCTGAGCAGTTGTTTGCAGCGTCACACGCCGCTAATGTATAGCTGTAGCTGGTTGAGGCAGTCAAACCTGTATCGGCAAAGCTCGTCGTTGCCGGGCTTCCAACCAGAGTGCCTCCGCGATAAACTTTGTAGCCGGTCACGCCCACATTGTCCGTCGAGGCCGCCCAGCTCAGGTTTATTTGAGCAGAACTGACGGGGGTGGCCGAAAGTCCTGTTGGTACGGTAGGTGCAGTCGTGTCTGAGCCACCAGACGCAGCAGCGCTCCATGCCTCGATTTCGACAATACGGGAGTAGCCGGCGAGCACGTTGGTGACATTTACCCGAATCCGGTCTGTGGTAAACGCAGCGAAGCTTAGAGTGCGCTTGACCAGATTGTTTCCACTTACCGTAGCAAGCGTAGCCCAGGCCGATCCATTCCAGCCCTGGACGGTAAAGCCGGTTATACCTTCATTTTTAAAGGTGAGTGTATCAGTCGGTTCGATCCCGTTAATGTAGTTGTCCTGAAGGGTATAGACCACTACGCGATCGATCGTTTGCGTACCATTGAAGTTGATTTGCACCCAGTCGGGTTGCGTGTTGAATGTGGCATCGTTCCAGCCACCTCCTTTAGTCCAGGTAGCACCGGTGCGCTGATTGTCGTTAACCGCCCCCACCGGGTAAGCACTGCTGTGGGTGCTTGATGCCGAAGCAACCGCGCCGACACTGGCGAGCGCAATGTTATGACTGCTCGCAGTTGCCGTCATTGTCGTTGCCGAAACCGGATTTGACTGAGCTGAGCAGTTGTTTGCAGCGTCACACGCCGCTAATGTATAGCTGTAGCTGGTTGAGGCAGTCAAACCTGTATCGGCAAAGCTCGTCGTTGCCGGGCTTCCAACCAGAGTGCCCCCACGATAAACTTTGTAGCCGGTCACGCCCACATTATCCGTCGAGGCCGCCCAGCTCAGGTTTATTTGAGTAGAACTAACGGCTGTAGCAGTAAGCCCCGCCGGTACAGTCGGTGATAAATTGTCGGCGCCACAATTTCCTCCGACCGTTCCCGTTCCATCCATTTTAAAAATGGCCGAAGCCGCACATCCAGCCGTGATCGAAATCTGAGTTGGTGTACTTCCTCCAAACACAACGGGAGCTATCGCCACTCCGTTATTATAAAGTGGTGGCTGGAAAGAAACCCCCGAAGATGTTTCCGCATAGGGGCCGATGCTGGAACCTGCAGTAAATGCGGTATGAATTACTTCTGCATGCAGTGTGTAGTTGCCAGAGGGGAGCAGCAATTTAAAGTAGCCGGTATTCTGGCTAAGGTAATCCGAAACAAAACTAAACACTTTATTGGTGCTTACTTCTTTAGCCCAGATGTTGGCACCACGAATAGGCGTGCCATTGGCTTGAGTGAAATTTCCGGTAAGCTGTCCATAAACGCTGGTCAGTGTTGCATTGGGATAAAGGGCGCTCACTGCGGCAGTGTCGTCTTCGTGTAAAGAACTGGAGCCCCGGTATGCAATCGGATACATTAATGGATAATTCGAATTCACCAGCCCTTGTGAATTATCCAATTGGGTGTGATCCACGCCGATCAAGTGGCCCGTTTCATGGGCAAGTACGACTTTCATCGTAATGTCACTTACGGATATATAGCCGTTGATTACAGCACGGCCTTCCGTATATGCACATTGCGTACCATTATTGTTCCAGGCAGAACCTGCAAAACCCAGAACACTATTTTTTGCACCCACACCGAACATGGAATCAATAATGGAACCATCAGTGTCATAAATCACAGGATTCAAACCATCCGAGAAATTACTTAAGAAGGTCGAATAGTTACTGCTGGTAACGTCCACGGGGAGATCTGGCCCACGAGTGAGTGCCACCGTTGATGTGGTCACATTCGTCCACAGGGAAACCGCCTCTGTGACCAATGCATCTGCTTGAGCTTTAGTACGGGAACCCAGGATTCCTTGGTCATAGTTAAGCGACACGGAACCTGCCCCCGGGTATTTTGTAGGGAGCTGATAACAAACTACCAACGGGCCACCAGCAAAGCTAGAAGCCGTAAATGTAATCAAGGCGCAAGTTATGAGCCTGCGCATCATTCTCAGGCATATCATTTAGCCGCATCCCTTTTCTGACGCACAAGTTGTTTAAATTCGTCAAGATCAAGCCGATTAATAGGACCCGAGGCCCGTTGCATTTTGATTTGAGCTGATGGGGGAACCAAGTCAGCGGAGATACCCAAGGTCATTTCTTTAAAATCTCTGCCATTGGTTACATGAAAGCCCGTTGATACCGGGATGATAGTAAATTTTCCCTGATCAAGACCCACTGGGCTGGAAAAGCCTGCTGCCGAAACTCCGTAGAGGAAAAGTACATAGTTTTCTCCCACTGTAAACGTAGGCACGCCTGTTGTTTGATGTGTCTCTCCTGCTAACTTTCCGCCGATTTGCTTAATGGTATGTGTGGCTCCCACCTCACCCTTGAGAATCTCCTGCACTTCGAAAGTAGAATAAGTGACAATGGAACCTGTTTGTAGATCACGTTCGCTATGATTCTCAAGAGATTTACCCTGAAATGCGATAGCAGCGTCGTTGACGATTTCATCCAGGTAGAGTGGTAATACACTCATGGCGCGTACTGGCATTGCAATTATAAGGCTGAGTAAACAAGTAAAAAGAAATTGTCTTGGCATCGAAGTACCTCCAAAGGGGTAATGCATACGAACCAGCATCCCAAAATTATGATTGATACGGCCAAGTGAAATTCACCAGCAGGTGCTGTCGCTGTAAAACCTAACTAGCGGATAAATTCAAACATATCCTGGTCGGATTAACTTGGTCGGATTAAATAGTTCAATATTTTATTGCTGGGAAAAAAACCTCGAAGCACTATCAGATTCGCATCTTACTATTACTTAGCATTAACCTTAAAAAGTTAATCAAGCCTGCTTTCAGGTTGCTAATCCAAGCAAGCTTTGCAGAAAAGCACGCCAGTGTAAAAATTACATAACAATCATCTTCATGCCAGACAATCAACAAAACCATAATTGGCACATGGTTTATTAAAAATGTTAAAATTAAAAAGGTTGATTCATTTAACTAAAATTAATAAAAAGTTTGCTCATAAAACCAATAGATGCAAGCATTTTCATTAAAGTTTTTGTAGCAAATAATACATAGCAAGAAGCGCAAATCCTGAAGTCCGGTCGAACAAGGATCTAAAGATTTGCGAAATAGCGCCGACTATATGGGCAACGGATTCAGTGCCAGTCAGGCTGACACCCCAAAGTATGGACAATTAAATCAATATTCCATCAATAGAGCAAAGGGAGCAACAGCGCACATGATTGCCGTAGTAAAAAATCTTGCCGAATACCGCGAACTGATGACTGTACTTGCCTGGAAGAATGTCACGTTGCGCTATAAACAGGCTTATTTAGGCATTGCCTGGGCTGTGATAAAACCACTCATCCTCATGCTGATTTTTACATTGGTTAAGAGCTTCGTTGGAATTGATAGTGGCAGCATTCCTTATCCTCTCCTAACCTTCGCTGCACTTATGCCGTGGATTTTCTTTCAAGAATCTGCATCGGAAGGCGTAAACAGTGTAGTGGGCAATGCCAACCTGATCAAAAAAATCTATTTTCCTCGCGAGATATTCCCCATAACGGCAGTCGTCACCAAGCTTGTAGAGCTTGGCATCAATTTTGTCATCCTGGCCGGCCTCATGATCTGGTTTCAATATATACCCAGCATTTACATCCTATGGGTACCTTTCATTATTCTTTACACAATTCTGGCCGCCTTAAGCATCGCATTTGCCGGTGCAGCAATCAATGTTTACTACCGGGATATGGGAACAGCCCTACCTGTGCTGCTTTCCCTGCTAATGTATCTATCTCCGGTAATTTATCCATTGCAACTGGTGAAGAATAAACTTTTGGAGCAACAAGCTGCCGGCGAGTGGTCCAATTTGCTCTATACCCTATACACCCTTAACCCTCTGGCGGGCATCATTGACGCATTTCAGAGTGTAGTGCTGAGAAACCAGCCGCCAGATATGACGGCCATGGTACCCGGCATAATCCTGGTTGCGATCCTGCTTCCGCTAAGCTACGTCTTCTTCAAGCGGGCGGAGTCTTATTTCGCAGATGTAATTTGAGAGCAACGGGTAGGAATTAGTGGATAGCGCGCAAAGATTACAGAATAGTATAAAGACTTAGGATTTAATTGATGGTGAAAGGCTATAAAAAGCTGATCGGGATCGTTGCGGCATGAAACTGACCACGACACCCCCTATATCTATTACAGAGGCAATGAACCATGAAAAACCTTAAATTTGTCGTTTACCGGGAAAATAAATATTACGTTTCACAATGCTTAAACATTGACGTAGCAAGCTGTGGCAACACTATCGACGAAGCGATCCAGAATCTGAAGGAGGCCACCGAACTCTACTTTGAAGAAGGAGAGGCAGAATACCACCCCATAGAAGAAGCCCTGCTTGGAGAATACGCTGTCAATGGCTGAACTTTATTCATCAAAAGCGATTGTTAATGTCTTGCTGCGGCACGGTTTCATTTTTATTTCCCAAAAAGGCAGCCATAAAAAATTCCGCAAAGATGAAAGAACTGTGATTATTCCTGATCCAAAGAAGGAAATACCATTAGGCACATTTGCCTCTATTCTCAGGCAGTCCGGCCTTAATAAGGAAGACTTTAAATAACTATGGCCATCATCGAAGTTAACCACGTCACCAAAGAATACCAGCTCGGCCAATTGCAGAGTCTGAAAACAACTTTATTTAACCAGTGGCGGCGGCTCACAGGCCAGCCAGTTGAAGAACGTACCCCATTCAAGGCCCTTGATGACATCACGTTCTCTGTCGAGCAAGGCGAGGTCCTTGGCATAATTGGCCACAACGGCGCTGGCAAGAGCACCATGCTCAAACTTCTGGCCAACATTTCAAAACCGTCCAGCGGTTCCATCCAGGTCAAGGGAAAGATAGCGCCGCTGATTGAGGTGGGTGCTGGCTTGGTGGGCGACCTCACTGGTCGCGAGAATATCTATCTCAACGGCGCCATCCTCGGCATCCCAAAGAGTGAGATCAATATCAAATTTGATGACATCGTCGCATTCGCTGAGCTAGAAGAGTTCATCGACACCCCCATTAAACGCTACAGCTCAGGTATGTCGGTGCGACTTGGCTTTGCCATCGCTACCAGTGTGAAATCTGACATTTTGATCGTCGATGAAGTGCTGGCAGTAGGAGATCTTGCGTTTCAGCGGAAATGCTTTGACCGTATGGAAGACCTAATAAGGCAGCAGGGCAGAACTGTCCTTTTGGTCAGCCACAACATCCGCCAAGTGGAAAGAATGTGCACCCGTGTTATGTTGCTAAACCATGGCTCAATTCTTCAGGACGGTGAGCCGCATGCCATATGCGATAAGTTTTACCAGCTAAGCAACCAAACAATCCGAGATCAAAAAGCCAAAAACAGCTCAATGCGAATCATCTCATCTGGTGAGTTAAAAAACGTCGAAGTTGCAGTGCTTGATTCAAAGGATAACGTTACCGATTCACTCACGGAAGGTAGCGCATTACGGATACGGATTCGGTTTACGCTGGCTCAAACGCTTTCAAACCCAGAATTTCACGTTGGAACGCATACAACTGACTTCATTTATCTCACGGGCGAGTCAACCGCAGTGCTTGGTCAGTCACATGAATTTCCCGCCGGCACCCACGAAGTTAAACAACTGATCCCCACCTACCCCATGGTTCCGGGCACCTACGGTATCCGCTTTGCAGTTATCGACCAGCGTGGTAGGGTGGTATTTCACGGTGAAAGCCTCAAATTTTTCACAGTAACAGCGAAAACAATGGATGCCCCATTGCAAGATGAACTTCGCCTCGTCGCCATTCCCGTGCAATGGGAGTTGCAAGGCGCACGTTATTCTCATGCCTGATCCCATAATATTGGGCCGCTCCAAAATCAAGCTAGCAGCCTGTCGAACTTAATAATCCATAAAGATTATATAATTCACTAAGGTAAACCCCCGGCTCGCCGGGGGACTCACAAAGGTTTGACCTATACCTCGGTGAGAGTGAATCTGTAATCTCGACTAAGAGATGGAGATTCACGATGAAAGTACCAGAGTTTAAGCCACACGAGATGGGACTGTAAGTACCACGTAGCATTTATCCCGAAGAAACGCAAGAGGCGAGAGCAGAATTTCACTGACGAAGTATTTTGGGCTCGTGGATATTTCGTCTCAGCAGTTGGGCTCGATGAAGCAATGGTTAGAACATACATTCGCAACCAAGAGGAAGAGGATGAGCGTTACGACCAGATGAAGCTAGGGCTGTAGCCGCCTTGGGCGGCTCACGGTTTATTGGTCCCTTTGAGGGGCTCACCCAATAAGCCTCCGGCTTTGCCGGAGGTCATTTAACTTGTTATTAATAAAATTATTAATAAATTTAACCCATGAGATTCTTTAAACCAATCAAACGCGACATAAACTACCTATTCCCGCCGTCGATGTATGATTGGCTGCCGGAACAGCATTTGGCACGCTTTGTGGTTGAAATAGTGGAGCAACTGGACTTAAAAAGTTTAGAACACGCCTACCGTGGAGCGGGAAGTACGCCGTTTCATCCAGCGTTACTGCTGTCGATTCTGGTTTACGGCTATGCGACGTGCTTGTTCTCCAGTCGGAACCTGGAGCACGCCACCTACGACTCGATTGTCTTTCGGTTTGTTGCAGCGGATAAACACCCTGATCACGATACGCTGAACACCTTTCGAAAACGATTTCTGAAGGAAATCGGAGGTTTGATGGTGCAAATTCTCCTGATCGTACGCACGATGGGGATGCTCAAGCTCGGCAACATCGTCTTGGACGGCAGCAAGATCAAGGCCAACGCATCCAGGCACAGCGCGCTGAGTTACGGACACATTACGAAACTGGAACAGCAATTGATAAGGAGAGGTCGCAAAACTCCTGGCCTTGGCCGAGAGGTGCATATGCCTCTATGCTTGAAAAATCTTAGTGGAAGCCTATGGATACAGAGGCTTTAGGTGAAAGGAATACGCCACTCATTTCAGTTATTGTACTCAACTGGAATGGTGCTGACGATACGCTCGCATGCTTGGACTCGCTTGCAGCGTTGACGTATACAAATTTCAACATAATCGTCGTGGACAACTGCTCAACCGACAATTCTTTGGAGAAGTTGCGCGCCTACAGCAGCCCCTTCCCACTTGTCCTACTCGAAACAGGACAAAATCTAGGCTACGCCGGGGGCAATAACGTTGGTACGCGTCATGCGCTGGAACACGGTGCGGATTTTGTGCTGCTACTGAACAACGACACCACGGTAGCGTTTGATCTACTTGAACAATTGATAAATGCCGCCCGGCGAACTCCAGATGCAGGAGTGTTTAGTGCACGCGTGATGTACTTCGATAACCCGGAATTGGTATGGTTCGATGGTGCGTGCTGGAATGAATCATCTCTACGATTGGAGTGGCCTGGGCAAGGTGCGCGTGAAACCGAACTCAGCACAATGGACCGCGACACTGACTACGCTTGCGGTGCGGCGCTATTCTTCCGCGCTGAAGTCGCCCGAAAAATTGGTCTGCTGGATGAGATGTTTTTTTTGGTATGGGAGGAAGTCGATTGGTGCTTCCGCGCCCGCAAAGCTGGCTGGCGCAATAAGGTGGTTGCAGCTGCAAAAGTCTGGCATAAAATCGGGGTTTCCTTTGGCAGCGAATCCTCACCATTACGCACATATTTCAGTATCCGAAATCAATTGCTGTGGTTCAGCCGGCATGCGTCACTTTCTGCCCGGCTACGGCTGTGGACGAATAATTTGCGGCGCTTGATACCAAAATTTCATGTCAGCACCGATCTTAATGTCAGCTTTACCAAGCGTTTTGTGTGGGCTATACAGGATTATGGTCAAGCCTGGTTGGGACGCGGCTCGCGTCTGCAGTATATGGCAACACGGCGGGCGATTATGGATTATATGCATGGTCGGTTCGGCGATTGCCCTGATGAGGTGCGCGTCTGGAGCAAGACATGGGCAGCGCAACAACGAGACTCATGAAATCTGAATTGAGCATGCTATGCATTCAGCAATACATAACACAACCGTGACCGAATTCAATCTCAACACGCTTTTTACTGCGGATGATCCATATGTGCGCTTGAATCATAGCCAGCGCAGCCACACCCAATCCGTGGGTATACAGCGAATTCAGGATACGTTTGAGGGTGCAGACTGTCTTTTCTTGCGTGCTGATACAGCCCTCTGCTTGCGGCTGAATGGTAATTACGCATTGCAACGCTGTGCTGCCGGCGGTTGGCTGCTGCGTAACCGAGGTTCTGATGCGCCGAACTATTGGTTTCCTGTCCTGGCAAAGCTGCGACGCAACAACGCGCAAGGCCACATCTTGGAAGAACATACTGCCGAATGGAGAGGTTTCAGCTTGGATTCAAGCGGCGTGGACATCTCATTCACAGCCATTGCCGAGGGTTGGACGCTCGACGCGGTGATTTGGCGATTCAACGACCCTAGCCTTATCGACGAGTTGCAAATGCTTACACCCGCCGAAACCCAAGGCTATTTCCTGCTCGGCTCGCACACCCGCTACAACCAGCCCGCTGATCTTTATCGTCATCTTACCCACGGTTGGGTGTATGAAGACCGTTTTGCCTGGCCGCACAAGCGGCGCATTTGTTCTGAGAATGACGCACACGCGCTGCATCTGATCTTTAGCGGTCTCAAACGCACCACGGGCAAGCGCATTTATGGGCTACTAAAAAATCAATTGCTGCTGTCGGTATTGTCGCGTCAAAGTGAAGATGGTGGTTTCCGCCATGGCGAGTGGACGGATAAAATGGAATCGCATTATCGCCTGCACTGTTCAGCTATGCATTTGATGATGGATGCCTTGAGCGAAACAGATGATCCAGTTGTACAGACTGCACTTGCGCATGGCATGCACTTTATTTCGGACAAACATGATTTAACTGATGCAGGCACATGGTTCTATCATGACGAACTGGAATGCAGTATGACTGAAATGCACCGGGCGCCATTCAAATGGTGGCCCGGAAATGCACTTGGGAAGTCGCCGCAGAATATGTTGGTACTGAACACGCAACTCGACACGCTGGTGGCACTGGATCGGTACGGCATGCTCACCGGTGACACGCAATACGCGCCACTGGTCGAGTCGGGCTACCAGGCAGCCAGCACCTTGCTGGCATTGCGGCCAATGGAATGGCTGTACCGGCTGCTGTTCTCCGCCATCAATCTGACACTGCTGCCAACTGAGCAAGCGGCCCGACTGCCACGGTGGAAGCGTTTATGGAAGCGCATTGGCTGGCAGGTATTCGTGCCTCGTCTACCGCGTTTGAAGACGCGCTATCCGCGTCTTGTCATGCCTGGCGGTTATATCGACCGCGAACTAAGTTTGCAGGTATGGGCCTATGACTATCTGGCGGTCAATTTGATGGACTTGGTGCGCGCTTCTCATGGCACACGCAGTGCGGTATTCAATCCCTACATCAAGGATATTCTGAACTACTGTGCCACCACTGGAATCGCGCAGCGATGGCTGGAACACAAAGGCCGTGCTTACTCAGTCGGCTTTTATGCAGAGGCATTATATTTACTGTGTCTGCGGGAACCGAGCCCTGAACTCGATGCAATCCTGGCCGATGCCCTGTTGTTATGTGTACGGAATCAATTGGGCCTGCCACCTTCACTCTTAGGCGGCAACGCTGAAGCGAACGGTATGGCACCAGGACAGCAGGATATTCCTCAATCTGTGCTTCCAGAAATCATCATCGCGAATTTGAGCAATAATGAACAGGCTGTTTGCTTGATAGTTAACGCGGGACAAGCTGTTGCCCTAAAAACTGCACTATGCGCCGTGCCAACCGATTGGCATATTCCAGCAAGCGTATTACCACCCGGTGCACACCTCAGGATCAAGGCATGACAATGCGTATCGGACTCATCACTTCGGAATTCCCGCCCGATCTCGGTGGTGTGGAGACCTACGCGTGGCAATTGGCGAAAGAACTGGGCCGTAGACAGGACTTGCAAGTAACGATTTATGCACCACCCAAATCTGCAACCATCACTCCGCCACCGGGGGCCACACTCAAGCCAATTCTACAAAGCTGCGCAGGACTGGATTGGCCCAAACTCAAAAATGAACCCATCGATGTCTGGCACGCGCTCTCCGCTTGTCATTCCTGGATTGCCGAAAAAAACAGGCCCACAGTTGTTTCAGTGCATGGCAATGATTTTCTTGGCCCCTATCCTTTGGTAGCACGCCCTGCCCTTGCCCTGCCTGGTTTCTGGCGGCTGCGCCCATGGGTATGGCGCAAACTGCATCCGCTGTGGAGCAATGCAACCCGGCGTGTATTGGCGCGTGCCTTGCCCAAGACGAGCGCACTGCTTTCCAACAGCCGCTATACCGCCGATGTTTTGCTGGATAAATATCCTGACTGTGCTGCTAAAACACACATAGCCCTGGTCGGTGTTGATCCGATATTTTTTGATGTGCCGCGTGCACCAAAAAACAAAATAGCGCAGTTGCTCACCGTCTGTCGTCTATCCGAGGAACGCAAGAATATCGATCTCGTGTTACGTGCACTGGCTACGTTAAAAGATCGCTTTGAATTTGAATACATCATTGCAGGCGAAGGGACTTTACGTCCTTCTTTGGAACGCCTGGCAAATTCTCTGGGGCTCGGCACCTGTGTTCGTTTTGTTGGACGTATTAGTGACGCTGACTTGCGTCAGTTATATTCCCGCGCTGACCTTTTCATACTAACGGCATCGATCATTCCCGGCAGCCATGAAGGCTTTGGTATTGTCTATCTTGAAGCCGCTGCCAGCGGTGTGCCCAGCCTGGCAGCACGACTGGCTGGTGCTGTAGAAGCTATTGGGGAAGGTCGTTCCGGGTTTTTCGTTGAGCAGCCTGATGTTACTTCTATTAGTAACGCACTTATCCGTTTCCTGTCCGGTGAGGTGCATCTGGATGCCGAAGAATGCCGTAACTTTGCTCGAAATTTTAGCTGGGTGCGTGTCGCCGATATTGCAGAAAAAGCTTATCGACAAATTTTTGTGCAAAACATACATTCATGAGCGATCCCTCCATTATCTCCACTCGTATCAGCGTAATCATGCCTTGCTACAATGCGGCCAACTTTGTCGAGGAGGCCGTGAATTGTGTCATGAATCAGACCTATCTCGATGTCGAACTGATTGTGGTGGATGATGGCTCTACTGATGGCAGTGTTGCTATCCTGCAACGGCTTGTCACACAACATTCACCACGCTTGATTCTGCTGCACCAAGATCACAAAGGGCCGTTTCCGGCACGCAATTTTGGACTAAAACACGCGCATGGCGGACGTATTGCATTTCTCGATGCTGACGATTACTGGACGCTGGATGCACTGGAAAAACTTGCGGCGTCGATGCAAAGCAATCACGCCGACATCACCTACTGCGGCTGGCAAAAC
Source organism: Candidatus Nitrotoga sp. AM1P (assembly GCF_013168275.1). Lineage (GTDB taxonomy): Bacteria > Pseudomonadota > Gammaproteobacteria > Burkholderiales > Gallionellaceae > Nitrotoga. The sequence continues at coordinate 742,320 of NZ_AP019547.1, forward strand.
GTTGGCATAGGTGCACCCGGAACAGCGCCTCACATCCCTCCGGATTATAGTCAGATGGATACAGCGGCTGAATTCTTGCGTTCATGCCCTTGGCCCATTCATGCAGCGTTAGTACGGCGAGAAGTTATCGATGCTGTTAAAGGATTTTCCGAACGACGTTTCTCAGCTATGGATTACGATCTATGGCTGCGACTTTATGCACACACCCAAAAACTGGTGCGGGTAGCCGAGGTGATGGCCTTTTACCGCTGGCACGACAAAGGACAAATTTCTAAAACAAAATGGAAACAAGTGCTCAATGCCTTGCAGGTACGGCGCGATTTTGTGACTAATCATCCTGAACGCATCGCACATTTGTCAAAAGACAAGGTACTTGAGTTGTCCGAAGGCTTCTTGTTAGGTGAAGCTTATCGCTCTTACTGGCAACGTAATTTGATCGACGCGCAGCAACTGTTCCGACGCGCTTTCGTACAGGGCTTGTGGAAAACAAGCGATTTAAAATATCTTCTTCCCGCCCTGCTACCTGGCATACTTTTTAAATGGCTGGTCAGCATAGCCGACCAGCCGAAAGAGAAACACAGATGAGCTCCGAACGAATTCCTGTACTCATGTACCACCGCGTAGGAGATGCGCATAATATGTGGGAACGCAAATATTGCATCAGCCCACAACGCTTTGCAGAACACATGAGGGCTCTGATGCAATCCAACTGGCAGGCTGTTTCTGTCGATGACTTCATGGCTTGGCGGCACGGTAATAAAACTTTACCGAAGAAGGCCTTCCTGATTAGCTTCGATGATGGCTTTAAAGGTGTGTATGAGCATGCCTGGCCGGTCTTGCGTCAATATCACTGGCCAGCAGTGATGTTTCTGGTAAGTAATTTGATTGGTCAGAAGGATGCGTGGTCTAAAAACGAAAATCCTGAGGGGCGTACCTATTCCCTTTTAAACAGGGCGGAAATTGCAGAAATGGCACAAGGAGGATTTAGCTTTCATGGCCATTCTCGCAACCACAGGGATCTCACTACCTTGAACGAGACAGATTTGATCGATGAAACAGAAGGATGCAAAGCTGAACTAAACCTTCTTGGTATCCCATGCCGCTATTTCGCTTACCCCTATGGTCGTTTCAGCGAACGGGAAATGTCTGCTGTAAAAGCGGCAGGTTTTGAAGCAGCCTTTTCAGTACAACCCGGTTTCAATCGACCTGACGTGGATATGTTCCATATCCGTCGCCTGGATATCTTCGGTACAGACACATCGGCCATGCTGCTGAGAAAAATAACGCTCGGCAGCAATGACGGCCGCCTCACGGCCTGGGCCAAGTATTACCTCAAACAATTACAAAGCCGACTGGGACTGGGATGAAGCTGACGCTATCTATCTGCACCCACAACCATCTGGCGGCTCTCAAGCAAACGCTTGCCGACTTACATGATTTGCATCCCCCTCAAGGTTCTTGGGAACTTTTAATCGTGAATAACGCCAGTCCAGATGGCACTGGGGCATGGCTCGCTCAAGGGGGTTGGCAGCGGATGGGAATCAACTGCCGCGTAGTACAGGAAAATCAGTTGGGCGTGGCTCACGCCCGCAATCGGGCGCTCACGGAAGCAGAAGGCGAATATGTGGTGTTTCTGGATGATGACGAAACCCCTGAAGCTGATTGGTTGGTGAATTTAGAACAGGTTATTGACTACCATCATCCCGCTGCCATTGGCGGCCGCATACGGGCACTCTTGCCCAATGGCCGCCCTGACTGGCTCACAGACGAATTATTGGGATTTCTGGGTGAACTGAATTATGGACCTGCAGAACGGACACTCACCGAATCTTCTACCCCCATTTTTACCGGCAATGCAGTTTTTCACCGTCAAACCGTTCTGGAAGCGGGTGGATTTGACGGTAATCTGGGGCGGCGCGGTAATATTCAGTCAGGCGGTGAGGATACCGAACTCTATCGACGCTTGATTAAATTGAAGAAAATCGTACGCTGGGTGCCTCAAGCAATCATCCATCATCGTATTGAGCCATGGAAACTGCGCCGAACTTATTTTCTGCAACTACACTTTCGTCAAGGACGCATGGAAGGTGCGCGAAAGCGAGGATCTGCCTCGCGTATCCCACCGTTTTATCTCATCCCGCAATTAGCGCGTGCGCACGGGCGGGCGCTCATGCAGCGCTTTAAACAAGGTGCACACCAATCGCTGCGGCAAGAAATGAACGCAGCGTATTTTGTTGGATATTTTTTGGGTTGGTTGCGCGATCCAGCATGAATGCCGCTCTTACCATCCTGATCTGCACCCATAACCGCGCAGATTTGCTGGAACGGGCGCTCGCTTCGCTAAATGCGGCACAGCGTCCCGTCATACCGGTGCAGATTTTGGTCGCAGCCAATGCCTGCACTGATGATACGGTGGCTCGCATGCGGGCATATCAGTCTCAACAGGTTGGCAATAGCTGGATGCCACTACGCCTGATTGAAGTTCCCACACCGGGTAAGTCGCATGCGCTCAATCGGGCCATTCCAGAAATCGATACTGAACTGATCGCCTTTGTCGATGATGACCATCGAGTCGATGCAAATTATCTGGTTGCAATTACACATGCTGCACAAAGCTGGCCCGATGCGGGTTTGTATTGTGGTCGCATCTTGCCTGACTGGAATGGAACTGAGCCCGCATGGGTGCATGACGAAGGACCGTATCGAGTTTACCCGCTGCCTGTGCCACGCTATAACCAAGGCGATCAACCCAAAACGATCACGGCGGAAGAAGGCCCTATCCCCGGTGGTGGCAACCTCGTGGTGCGACACCACGTGTTCGCACTTGCCGGGCAGTTTTCAACCGAGCTTGGACCGCACGGTCACGATTTGGGTGGCGGCGAGGACAGCGAATATGTATTGCGCGCCATGATTCGCGGTATACGTTGCCAATACGCGCCGAACATCGTTCAGCATCATTATGTAGATATTGATCGCCTGAAACTCAGTTACCTGCTTAAAAAAAGTTTTCAACGCACTCGCTCCACCTCGCGTATTCAGGGCAATGGCCGAATACCGCTCTACATGTGGCGCAAGCTGGCGGAATATGGGCTGCACAGCGTGTTCAGCCGGTCATGGGCTAAGCGACGTTTCTTCTGGATGCGGACCGCTGCTGCCTTGGGAGAATTGCAAGGCCGTCGGGAATCGGGGCATCGTGGCAACAATCTTTCGCTTCCTCCCGATCGAGGCATCTTGCTCATGGTAGCGCTGGCGATTTCGACAGTTACCTGTGGATTGATTGCCTGCTTTACCAGCAGCAGTACACACTGGATTGGTGGTGTGTTACCTGCGTTATTTGTGGCAAGCGCAGGTTCTGTGGCACTGCTTGTAAAATCGCTAATGGACTTTTCTCAAACCGGGCCACGCATTCAAAAAGAAGTGCTGACCCATTACCGACGCTACACTCTGTTTGCGCTCGCCCGTCTATCTGCCTGGGCATTTTTTATCATGCTATTTACAGGCAGCACAGGAGTATTGTTATATTACATGCTGAATGTAAGTCTGGGCGGCGAATGGTCAAGTAGCCTTGCAACACTCGCGGCAACGCTAGGGATCTTAAGCGCTGTCATAGTGCAATTTATCCGCAAGCTACGCTTTAATCCTGGGCTGCTTGTTGCCTCCATGCATTACCGCATAAGCCGATTTTACGGGCTGTGGCGCTGGATAACGCCAGACCGCATTTATCTGATGCAGATTATGTGTATTTCGGCCACTTTATTATTGCTGATCGTCGCTTCGTTGCAATTGATCAAGCAGAATCAGATGGCTGATCTGATTACGTTGTGGGCTGCTGTGCTATTTTTTACAGGTACAATTACTTGGGCGGCCTGGTTGCCCGAGGCACGTCGACCCCATCGAACATCCGAACGCGCAACCGATGCGCCACCCAATATTTTAATGATCGGATCAGACACTTTGCGGGCAGACCGGCTGAGTACGTTGGGATATCGACGTGCCCTTACGCCTAATATTGATAAGCTGACCGAACTGGGGATACTATTTACCAATTGCTACGTACCCTGTGCTCGCACCGCTCCCAGCCTGATTTCGTTAATGACCGGTACTTGGCCGCATACTCACGGCATTCGCGACAATTTTAATGCGAACGATGTTACCCGACTAAAAGTCGATGCACTGCCTCATTTGCTCAAGGCGCAGGGTTACCGCACCGCTGCTATCTCCGATTGGTGCGGCGGCGATATGGGAAAATTCTCTTTCGGTTTCGATTACACCGACCTGCCAGAAGACCAGTGGAACCTCAAATATCTGATTCGACAAGGGCCTAAGGATTTACGTCTTTTTGTTTCGCTGTTTACCCATAACCGCTTGGGACGACTATTGCTTCCGGAAATTTATTATCTCGGAGGCGTGCCGCTAACCCAGCCGATCGGCAAATATGCACGACGCCTGGTATCGCGTCTAGCGAATAGTACTCAACCGTTTTTTCTCAATGTGTTTTATTCCACTACACACCCGCCATTTGCTTCCGAATGGCCGTGGTATACACGGTTTTCCGATCCAGCCTATGACGGTGAGTCCAAATTCGCCATGGCACGATTGACTGATCCGTTTGAGATCATCCGTCAACAGGGTGCACCCAAAGAGGAATTTGACCTCGATCAAATCATTGATTTATACGATGGCTGCGTGGCCGAATTTGATGATGAAGTAGGCAAAATGCTGCGCCATCTCGATGATTGTGGCTTGGCAAGCAATACTATTGTTGTGGTCTATTCCGATCACGGCATGGAATTTTTTGAACACGACACTTGGGGCCAGGGTAATTCTGCAGTCGGTGATTTTAGTTCGCGCATTCCACTCTTGATTCGTGACCCACGCAAACATGCCTGCGGAATAGTCGATCAAGTGGTTCGCAGCATTGATCTTGCCCCCACTCTTCTGGAATTGGTAGGCGCAAGCCCCACTGCCAGCATGGACGGAGTATCACTGGCTGCCTGCTTTGAGCAGCACCAGCATTGCCCGCAACTCGATGCTTTCAATGAGACCGGAATTTGGGTCGCTAATATCCCTGGTCTGCCGGAGAAGCATCTGCGCTATCCCGATTTGCTGGAACTGATGGGAGTACCGGATCGGGCCAGTGGCACCATGTCAATCAAACCGGAATATACGATGCGCATCATGGACGCGAAAGATCGCATGATCCGCAGAGGCCAATGGAAACTCACCTACCAACCCCTCACCAATGGCCATATACTACAACTCTTCGACATAGTGGCAGATCCCATGTGCAAACAAAATCTAATCGATCAGCATGCAGATATTGCCGCCACGCTTTGGCAGAATTTGCGTCTGTGGATCGACCGCATGCCTGATACTCAACCCTAATTTTTAAATTTTTGATGAAGGGAAGTCCCCGTGCCGTTCAAATCAACCATCAAGCGAATCCTGCACGCTTTAGGCTACAAAATCGAGAAAATCGATCCGCTGGAGGAGAGCATACCAGCCGACTATAACCACTCACCTTTCCTGCCACGAATCTATCGCGGCGCTTTGGATCGTTATCTTTACTTCAAGGACATGGTGGACAAGGTGCAAAAAGTGGAGGGGGATATCGTCGAATGCGGTGTCTCAATCGGGCATGGGGCTTTGCTGTTTACATTGTTCAGCGATTATATTGGAACACCCCGGACATATTATGGGTTCGATTCTTTCGAGGGCTTCCCCGATCCAGTCGAGAAAGACGAAACCACACCAATCAAGGGCAAGAGATTTTGGGCCAACCCGCCCGACACTGTTCTTAAAGTGCTGCGCGACGGACGTCTGGGTGAAGAGGTAATTCGCGAACGTATACACCTTGTAAAAGGCTGGTTCGATAAAACTCTGCTCAATTACGAAGGTCGTATCGCCTTGCTGCATCTCGACTGCGATCTTTACGAGTCCTACAAACTCTCTTTGGAAACTTTCTACGACAAGGTTCAGCAGGGTGGCATCATCATGTTCGATGAATACGGCGATGCACGTTGGCCAGGTGCCACCAAAGCCATTGATGAGTTTTTTCATGATAAGCCTGAAACTGTTCAGCGACATCCAAAATGCACTTGGAAATACCACGTCATCAAACAGTGAGTTTTACAGAACGTATTACAGCACTAACTCCCACTCTAGAAAGCGGCATTCTGAATTAACGGTTCGGTAAGGGATCGGTGCTTGTTTATGTTGCACAACCGAAAAGATCAAGTAAATGAGAAATAAACCAGTTGTTTGCTTCTTCACCACGAGTGCCGGAGATTGGGGAGGAGCCAGCCGGGTGCTGTTTACCAATTTGTACCTGATGAATCGTGACAGACTGACCCCCTTGCTGCTGTTGCCAGGCACTGGCCCCATTGAGGATGAATTGAAACAACGCGATTTACGTTATGTTATATGGGGCTCTTTCACCGAGCCAGGTAAAACCATTACCTATCTGCGCAGCTTTTTTCGGGCCTGGTTATTTTTTAAGCGTGAGCATGTGGCGGTCATTCACGTGAACAGCTCCAACTTCTGGCGCCCGGCTGAACTACTCGCAGCTCGGTTGTTGGGCATTCCTATCCTCGCCCATTATCATGTAATCAACGACCAGCCAACCCCAGCCATGGCTTGGTGCCGAGCAGCCATAGCAGTATCGCACTACACTGCTGAGCAATCCTTACCGACAGCAATCTACAAACCCGTGATCTACAACCCAATTAGCTTGGACCGTTTTGATGCCGGGCACAGCATACGGAAAGAGCTCGGCCTTTCCGAGAGCGACATCGTGGTGGTTTTTCTGGGACAGATTCGTGATATCAAGGGCGTGCAGGATTTCATTGCGATGGCCCGTCAAATTCCGAATCCTGATGCCTGTTTTCTAATTGCGGGTGAATGTCGAGATCCAAAGAGATTTCCAGGTTCCTATTCAGCGCAAGATCTTGAAAACATGGCATGTGGTGATACACGCATCCGCTATATTGGCTATATAAAAAAAGTGGAAGATATCTACCACACTGCCAACATCGTCGTGGTGCCATCGCGCTGGCAGGAGCCTTTAGGATTAATCAGTCTGGAAGCTGGCGCTTGCCGCAAACCAGTGGTTGCTACACGGGTGGGTGGTATTCCCGAGGCGGTGGAAGACGGAGTTAACGGTTATCTGGTAGAGCCAGAAGACGTGGATGGACTCACGGCACGCGTAATGCAACTTATCGCCGATTCAGCGCTACGCGCTCGTCTTGGCGAAGCTGGCCGCGTTCGAGTGGAGCAAAATTTTACTACCCGCCCTGTACGCGAATTTGAAACGCTTTTATTAAGCTTTGCAAATCACTAAGAAACCTGTTTTTGCAAGAAAATAATAAATAGATCACTCCATTTTATTGCTTGGTGGATTCAAGAACCAACCACAACAGTTAATGTTTAGTCGCGGATTTAGCGAGTTCCATATTGAGCAGGAGCTCGTTGTAAACCGCTACTGGCGTTCGAAATCCGAGCGATTTCCTCGGACGTGTATTTAAACTCCAAGCAATTTCATCCAACTGTTCTTGCGTGTAAACCGACAGGTCTGCCCCCTTGGGCAAATACTGGCGCAGCAGTCCGTTCGTATTCTCGTTCAAGCCGCGTTGCCACGGGCTGTGCGGGTCGCAGAAGTAAACCGCCATACCCGTTCGTTCAGTCATCTGCACGTGTTTGCTCATCTCGCGCCCTTGATCGTAGGTGAAGGTCTTGCGTAGCTCAGGTGGAATTGCACTGAGCGCTTCACTAAAACCGTCCAGGGCCGATTGCGCCGTGCCATCAGTCATTTTGGCTAACACCACCATTAATGTGGTGCGTTCGACCAGCGTGCCGACTGAGGAACGGTTCATCGCGCCTTTGATCATGTCAGCTTCCCAGTGCCCCGGTATCAAACGATCCGCCACTTCCGGCGGACGCATATGGATGCTCTGCATTTCTGCTATATGCCCACGACCATCTGGAGCACGGGTCTTGGAACGGCGCTTGTCTCGGCTCCAGCGTAAGCTGGCAATCAATTCACGGCGCAGTTCACCACGCGGCATGGCGTAAAGCGTGTGGTAAATCGTTTCGTGGCTTACACGTTGTGAGGGCTGAGCTGGGTGCATACTTTTAAGTGTGCCTGCAATTTGCTCAGGTGACCATTTCTTCTTGAGATGTTCCTTTACTACTTCAAACAACGGATTCCCTTCCACGAGCTTCAATGGCCTACGGGGCTTGATTCGCAGACGGTGCGCCTGTTCGCCAGCCAAGGAGGCAACGTAGCCAGACTCACACCCCAAATCCCGTGCTATCTCGTTTGAGATAGTGCTTGGCGAGCGTTTCAAGTATCGCCCAATTTCCCTCAGTCCACTTCCTGCTCGTTTCATTAGCATTATCGTCGCGCGCTCTTCAGCATTCAACTGCTTGTAATGTTTTCCTGATTTCTCCATCCCAACACCTTAACCTCTCCAAGGTGTTGCGGTTGGTTATTGAGCGCGCCCTTAATAAACTGCTTTTTCGTTTGCTTAGGCTGTACGAGTCCACAGGCATAGCGATCCACAATCAACTAATCTCTTCAGTCTTCTGGGCAAAACCGGCAATAGGGGCTTTTCTGCGAGCCGATTTTTGGTGGGGGTTCGCTACCGGTATTGCTCTCAGATTTCAGCTCAGCAGGTTTTGTCTCAGCAGGTTTTACCTCAGCAGGTTTTACCTCAGTAGGTTTTACCTCAGTAGGTTTTACCTCAGTAGGCTTTACCTCAGTAGGCTTTACCTCAGTAGGCTTTACCTCAGTAGGCTTTACCTCAGTAGGCTTTACCTCAATGGGTTGTGATGCTTTGCCGACAGTGACACTTTCCTCGATAGTTGTGGGAGCAGGCTTCGTGACTGGTTTAATTGTTGAGAGATTACCGCCAAGACTTACATATCGCTTGGCAAGTGCTTTTGAATTTGGAATATGTGCCAGACCCTCTTCAATAATTCCTTTGGCCTTCCCCTTTTGTCCATTATCAATATAGACATCAGCTAGTGTTATATAGGATTGCAAAAATTCCGGTGCAAGTTCTATTGCTTGATTAAGGTTGCTAATTGCTTGACTAGCGGCGGCTGGTTGGCGTTTACCCATTCTCAAAAGAGACTTTGCAAGATTGGTATGTGCTTCAGCCCTGAGGGAGCATTTTGGTGCAGCGCTACGCCACTCTTCAGTAACACCATTAAAACTTGTAATGGCGTTTTGCATGTTGTAACCAAAATCTGCTTTATTACCCATTGCATGATCTGCCCTCAGAATATACTTAAGCCCATCACAATAATGATGAACACTGGGGCAACCAGCAGGAATGGTATGGCGTAAGGGTGAATCTTGTGGCTGCGGCATTCCATGGTACTTCCCATATAGGGCAGTACAGTATGGCGGCATCGATGCCAATTCTGCCTTAGTTACCGTAAATCCTACTTCAGCAAAGCTATAAGACTGGAACACACTGACCATCAAAAATGCGAATACTCTAAGTCGCATTGCATATCCTCCTGTATTGTTCTTTGAAATTCAATTCCATTCAGCTAGATTGTATGCCAGCAAACATTTACTAATAAGCAGCCTCAAAGTTTTTTGCAATATGCTCCCTCGCAAATCTACCTCACCAGATTTCGCTGCCCAAAAAAGATTATGTGGTGATTTTTATGCCTTATAGATCTGGTTGTTATTTTAATTACAATTGGTGAGTTTTTTCAGCCACGACAGACCAATCAAATCGTTCGATCGCTCTCGCTAATGCACGATTCCCCATCTGCTGAGCATATTGCGTGTTTTCCAATATCCGCTGCAATGCGATAGTGACTGCAGCAGTATCCGTACCATCCACTCTAAAACCCGTCGCTCCATCCACTACCGCTGCGCCAGTGCCACCAGCTTGTCCGGCAATGGCGGGCTTGCCACATGCCGCAGCTTCAATAAACACCATGCCAAAACCTTCAGTATCCCCATTAATCTCACGGTTAGGCATGATGAATACGTCGCAGGCATTGTACCAACGCGGCAGGTCATCAGGACTGACGTGACCCAATAAGTGAACACGGTCAGCCACACCGTGTTTGCGTGCGAGATCGAACAAATAATCATAATCTTCGCCAATACCAATCAACACGTACTGTATATCCAACCCAGCCTGAATGAGTGCAGGAAGTGCCTGGATCACTTGGTCAAATCCTTTACGCCGTGACAGCCGTCCTACAGACAAAATCAGCTTGCCAACATTCGTTACATCCACTGATTGACGCAACTCTGCACACGCCAAACCTGGACGAAAACGGGTCACATCCACACCAGGATAAATAAGAGTAATGCTGGCAGGATTTACATCCATTTTGATGAGTGCATCGCGAGTATATTCACTATTAGCAATGACTCGGTCAGCGTGACGTAAAGCAAAGCGCATTGCCTTATATTTGCCACCGTGCCCCCAAGTGGTAAGTTCCTCACCGTGAGCGTAAATTACGACCGGATGCAAAGTCAACCGTGCTACCAGCCAAGCTGTAATGCCTTCCGGCAGGGCGCGGCCAGCATGAATAGCAGTAAAGCGGTGGGTAAGCGCTAACCATAAGGATTTAATAAACAGGTTAGCATACATGCCCAACGATTCCGGTCGGAGCCAGGTCACACGACGCATACTGATACGATGTACTGTGTTGGGGTGCGTCGCATCCACTGCCGCCGCATCCGGTACGTCGGCAGTCACAATATGGGTTTCCTTGCCCGATAGGCGTCGGTACACCTCGGCAAACCAGACTGCGGTGCCGCCTTTGGTGGGCAGGAATAATTCGGTAAGTACCAAATAACGCGGCATGTTCAGCCTTTAAGAATGGACAACAAATTGCGCATGCTGGCAAAACTCGGGGCTTCGATTAGCGAGGGTAATACGGCACGCATCGCCCCCACGCGATTGCCGGTTTTACTCAACGCATAGCCGAGATTCAGGCGTGCCTGGCGCAATCGCGTGGTGTACCCACGACGTACTGCAGCGGGCAAGTTGGCCACCTGTTCACCCAGGGCAATCAAGGTACGCACATTTTCGAGTTGAGCACGCACCGGGTCGGCACGTGTGGCACTGGCCGAGTGAATGAGGTAAACCGCCATCGGCTCGCAGATCACTCCGACACGACGGCTACGCGCAACCAGACGGGTGAGTAAATGCACGTCTTCACACACCTTGAAGCCCAACGGATATCCCCCCAGCGCCAGAAATGTGATCAGAGGCACACTGAGCGTGTGAGTATCACCAAAATGGTCGGCCACGAAAGCCTCAAATTCGGATCCCTGCATCACCACCTCGCGTGCGCCTGCCGCTTTTAGCAGCATGTGTTGCCCCGACTGCCTGCCAGCCATCGACGTGCCAATCAACTTACCCGACGGGTCACGGTATTCATAGTCTCCAGTTAAAAAATCAAGATCAGAATCACGCGCAATCCAGTCGGCGTGCCATTTCAAACGGTTGAGATAATACCAGTCATCGGCATCAAGAAAGGCCAGCCAGTCACCACTGGCTGCCTGTGCCCCGGCGTTACGCGCGGCCGATACGCCCGCATTGTGCTGATACAGATAGCGAACTTTATCACCATACGTCGCCACCACCGCGGCAGTGGCATCGCCGGATCCATCGTCCACTACAATGATCTCGTGCGCTGGCCAGGTTTGCGCTAACACCGAATCTAATGCGCGCGCCAGCGTCGCCGCTGCATTGTAGGCGGGGATAATAACGGAAAATCGCGGATTACTCATGCAGCCCATTTCCCCAACAACCGCAACGGCCACACTAGTCCGGTGAAGCGCGCCAGTTTGGTAAAACGCGGAAGAATGTGGATGCGTACCAGCCACGCGCGCAGACGCGGCCGTAGGCTGGTTTCGATCAATTCTGTATCCTTGTGCGCCATTGCTTCGGCGATTTCCTGGGTGGATAGGAAACGTAAAGTACGATAATTAGCACGAGCCTTATCCAACAAGTTATTAAGCTCTTGCATGGCAACGCTGGCAGATTCTCCGAGAAAATTGAAGCGGTGGGTTTCCAGTAGTGTTGGGCGAGCGCACGCAGTTTGCCGCGCTAGTGCCGCCAGTCCTTGTTCAGCGCAGTGACCGAGTGCAGGCTCGAAATACTGGTCGCGCACTACGTATAGCACGTCGTTTTGGCCGCATTCGCCGTTTAGTATTTTCCGCCCATCACCCGCCGGACGGCCTTGTGCATCGCGATATTCAAGGCGCATGCCGGGAGTGACGATGCAACGCACACCGTGCGCTGACCAAGCGCGTTCGACCTCATCGTTCCACACGAAGGTAGTAGGCACGGCAACCTGCGCCGTCATTCCGAAAATACGCTGGAATGTACGGGCTTCAGTAGCAACGGCTTCATTTATTTCCGAGATTGAGAGTGGCAATGAAGGCAACACGGTAGCCGCAGTCCAACGACTTTGCAACGGCGAAGGCAAGTCTTCGGTACGCGGTAAGGTATCGCCTGTAAGCCATGCTTCCACCCGTTTGTCGGTTTGGGCGGCAACCAGAACGGCAGCGGGCCAGTAGTGTTCCATGCCATGCAACTGAGGGGCGAACACGCCCTCAACGATGCCCGTGCGCAAAGCGGTCAGCACTGGTGCCAGACGCGCATCATCCAATACGATACTTAAATATTTACGGTCAGTAGCAGCGCGTATCGCTTCAGTGTCGGCGATGGCCAGTACAATGCCCAGTGTCATCACCGGGTGCCGCCTGGTGTGATCGCAATGACAGTTGAGCAGCTGACGAAGATCATCCAGCGCTGCCGCTTGAGATAGCATGCCCGCGCCCCAGTCATCACTTTCGATTACCAGTACCGGGCAGCACCATACCGGTTCATGCCACAAGGCGATAAACCGCTTGGCATACAACGCCAGCAACAGCGCCCAGGCCAGCGGCGGCAGTAACAGCAGCGTTATCATGTTCAGAGCTTGTACCCCATTGCTCGCGCTACAGCCGTCATTTCCGGCAGCACGCGCTCGATTCGATCACGGTTACGCCCATCTTTCCATTTGTCCAGTCGAATTTCGGAAAAAGCGTTATAGGGTGTAGACAAGACGCTTGCGCAATGTTGTTTAAGATCGTGAGTAAACGTCAAGCCACATTGTTCGAAAGCTGGCCGAAACCCAGTAACCGGGTCACGTACTAAATCTTCGTAAAAAACTTCAGTCCACTGTTGAGTGGGAATAAGTTCTTTTGCCGCAAGAATTTCTTCATTGATGGCGCGATATTGGAAAGCACAGACATTTTCTATGGGTTTGTCCAGATACTCACGCCACCCATCGGACAGAAAGAAACACCATTGCGTATAGTGCCCGTTTTCAACAGCGACCTTTTCTGGTAATAAATTTGACCAAGTGGCGAATTCTCCGGGTTTATTCCAACCCTCAATCAGTGAGTTGATGTTGTCACCGGGACTGCGTTTTACATAAACAAAATAAGCATCAGGAAATAAGGAATATAAATAAGGTACACATAAGCCGTTCTGATTATTCTTGTCGACGAAGCGGGATTGCCCCGTCCAGGCATAGAAATAACGCGAAACGTAGTCACGGTCAAAGGCGCTGGCATCAATTGCATCAAGGCCATGTGTATCCCAGTTTTTGTTAGAGAGCGGATGCATATCCACCCAGAAATCATGAGTTTCACGATTCAACGAGCCGATGGCGTGAGACTCGGAAAAGGTCTTATACACCAAAGTAGTACCAGCACGACTACAGCCAACGATAAAAATAGGCTTGTCGGCCGGAATTTGCGCTACATTCCACCACGTACCACGCATCGCACGCGCCGCTCGAAAAGAGTGAAATTCCAGGGTTTTTTTAACCTTAAGCCAAAACTCACTCAAAATTTTCTCTCATCATTAAAAACGCAAAAATCAAGATAACATCCTGGCAAAATAGTATTAAGAACCAAATTTTTTACTGAATAAACACTACGCCGCAAGTAGCGGGTTTTAACTGCTTACTTCAAAGCGTGGCCGAGATTTTTTGCACTGTGGGATTGATGTGACAGTAACAGACCGCTGGCATTGTTCTGAACAATGTCCCACCCGGAATTCTGCAAACTTACAATATCTACTTCAGGAAGTGGCAGATTATTAGCACTTACCCCATAGCGACCAGGAAAGAAACCAGCCCTTATTGATCTGCCCACTAACCTGTCTGATAGATTCAATATGCCAGTGACTAATGTATTGCATTTCTCAGGCTGCTCAATGATCGAAGATCTTGATGCATCACATCGCAGATTAACAGGTTCCGCATTCTGAACACGTGCATCACATTGAATGCGAAATACATATTCCCAATTCGACATAAGCAGGGTATTACCTTCAGAGACACACAAATGGTTTTTTCCATTCTGATATGCATTCATCGCATCTAACCCTCTATGAATGCTTTGCTGATATTCTGCTCCTAATCTGTGTGCATAGAATGCATGAAGGATTCCAAGGAAACACACTAAGGTCAGTCCGCTTTTCCGCACGATAGATAAAGATATATCCCTGCTAACACCAGGAATAGCAGCAAGTAAAGCAGCTAAAAAGAACGGCGTGTACTGCAAGGTATGCCGTATATTGATCATCTCACCCCATTCATAACGTGAACGTGCGGCAATTACAACACATGCACCCATTATTGAATATGTAATACACAGAAATATTGTCTTCTTCTTTTCTTCCGCTAATTGTCCCCTCCACACAACCAGCAGCATCCAACCTCCACCGATCACCAACACCAAGAGAAGAATTAATCCCTGAATAGACCATCCAACGAAAAGTCCAAGATTACGCAAGGCCGATAAGTCATATGTAAATTCTTGAATATACACTCTAACGTTGTGCGCGACACTCACCGTGGATGGCTCCATCTCGTAAGGATTCAGCGCGCCAAAGATCATTAAATTACGTAGTAATAATGGCAATATGATGGTCGATGCCCCTACTACAAAAGCTATAGCCTGCTTTATTGTTTGAGTGCGCTGTGCTGGATTGCTAACCCACAGGTATAAAAAATACACGGCGAGTGCTGCAAGTAAAGCCATATGCGCATTCCTTACTGCGTACGCCAATCCTGCAACTACACCACCCACAAAGAAAAAAATGGTTAAACGGGAGTTCAATACTAATCCAATGGCACCAACAGCAAGTATCAAGGAGAATATATCGGTTAAACCCATGGGAGCATACGTGAGTACTCCCGGTGAGAGCACACTCAGGCCAGCCAATATCACTGCGTATGACGGACCTATTTGTTTTTTGAAACAAATGTATAACAGCACAGGAAATAAAATTGCAGACAGCCACCCTACCGCAATAGAGGCCTCTTGTGCATCCAGGCCGAAAATACTTAAGGATGCTAATATGATAGGGAATCCTATTGGAAACAAAGAGCTCGGCGTTTTATCCATTCCATTTGATCCAGATGAAATGCTAAACGTTAAACCGTTTTGAATCAGGCTTCGAGCTTGATCAATATAGTTAGCGCTATCTGGAGAGAATGGGAAAATGGGTGCGCGTAAAAATAGATGTGCAACCATTAAGATACTGATGGTTATGACAGCGAGAATCGGTAGCAGAGCTGTTCGCAATATCAACTCCGGCTGACCAGGAAAACGCCCGCACAAATGAGCGCTACTCCAACAGTACGTAACATTGTGATTTGTTCGCCCAACAGTAACCCTACAATGACAGTCAATCCAAATCCCATCCCGACTAAAGGATACGCCTTACTCACATCCCAACGCGAGAGAACTCCAAGCCACACGACGGCTCCTAGTCCATACAACAAAAAACCACCAATCACGAATTTGTTTGTCAGAATTACAAAAATGGTACGCAGGGCAGCTGGTTGGGATAGCGCTTCTTTTACTTCAATGCTCGACATACCGTTTTTTAGTGCAAATTGAGCTGCAACGGAGAGAATAATGCTCGTCATGGCAATAATCAGTGTATTCATTACCTACCCAATATGTATGGAATGAGCAACGAGAGTTGCGAGGAGCATCGCCAGAATCGTCATACGGCTACCCGAATCCTTGAGCGCAAAAACCAGTGGGTCGTCATGCATTTCACCCCGGGCAGTCTTGATCCATAGACGCCCAAGCCAATAAATTAAACCGATGGCAACGAACCATAAAAGTTGAGCACTAACATATCTTGCCTGGGTTTCCGCAGCACTAATAAACAAGCCAAACACAACCACGGCGCAAAGAGCAGCGCCAATCCCCAATGGCCAAAGTACAATCAGATCAGTTACACGATAGTCGCGCCCACGCGCTGCCTCCCCCCCTATCTGCCCGATAGAAACAAGCTCGGAACAGCGCTTTACTAAAGCAAGGCTGAAAAAAATAAATACTGAAAATGCGAGCAACCAAGAACTGGTTGGTATGCTGATAGCAACCGCTCCTGCAAGGATGCGTAGTGTGTACAGTAACGAGAGCATCACTACATCAATCAGCACATACTCTTTGAGTACCCAGCTGTACGCGCTGGTAAGCGTAATATAGAGAAGAAGCATCAGAAAAAAACCATTCGAAATGAAGGCCGCCAACATGAGCGCTACCATCATCGCGCCAGCGGCCACTGTGATGCCAGTCGGAATCGTTATGCTGGCATTGGCAAATGGGCGATTACGCTTTCGTGGATGCGACCTGTCATTTTCAAGATCCCATAGGTCATTTACCACATAGGTTGCAGACGCAGCAAGCGAGAAGGCGAAAAACGCGACAATCATTGTCGTCAGCTTACTGCCATCTAAAAAAGAAAAAGCCGTCAATAACGGGACAAATAGCAGAAGGTTTTTGAGCCATTGATGGATCCGTAACGCACGAAGCCAAACAATTCCACCTGGATTTATTCGAGGAAACTCCCGCTCAATTGGAGTCATACGCCGAGCAGCCTTTGAAACTTGGGAAGATGCCCCTACCAATATCGCAGCTTCGGCCGCCTTCCAGATAGGTAAATCGGCCGCGCTATCGCCCGCGTAAACAAACCTTTCACCGACCGTTTCGCGGATGGCTTCGAGCTTAATCTTTCCTTTCAGATTTCGTTTCTCATCGCTTGCAAGCACGCTATCGAACAACCCAAGGTGCTTTGCTACAGATTCAGCAATGCTCCGATGAGCCGCCGTGGCAAGGATAATTCGTCGACCTTTTTCCTTTTCGCTGCGTAAGTAATCCACAAGCGGCTGTCGATAAGGCAGATTTTCAACTGAGAAATCAGCTCGTGTAGCAATATTCGACTTGAAAACAGCACGACCGCTTAGCATCCAAAATGGAAGCTTCAGCCCATCTAAGGGATTGTTTTTGATCAACCGAATGATCGACTCAATTAGCGTATCCGTTGGCGTTAAAGTTCCGTCCAAATCAATAATTAACGGAATATATTCATTTTCAGTATTTAAGGGGAGCGAGGGAGACTGATTCACAGGGCGCGCTCAAGATTTACACAACGGATCTGCACCACCAAACCAACGGCCAGTGCTTGTTTGTCGCGTCATGATGTCATGACAGGGATTGGAAAGGCTTCTTCCGCAACCAGGATCAATATCAGACAGCCGCACAATAGTTTGACGAAGGTGGCATGGGCGCGCAATGATCTAGCGGAGAGTAGATAAGTAGTCCAACTTGGTAAGCAAATTGAAATTCTAAATTGAAATTCGTCGATCTTCATAATCGCTTATTCTATTGAATAATAAAAGTATATTATACGTCAACACTTAGTGCGAATATAGCCAAAATATACTCCCAACCCCAATTACTACCATAGGAATGTACATTTGATTGAACAGATTCCCTTCATCCCTTTTTCTGTTCCAATGCTTCTCGTACGGGTCGGAAACTTCTTCTGTGTTCGGCGGAAATGCCGTGCATTCTCAATGCCGCCAGATGTGCCCCAGTCGCGTAGCCTTTGTGCGCAGCAAAACCATATTGGGGATAAATATCATGCAGCAACAACATAGCCGCATCACGCGCAGTTTTAGCCAATATAGAAGCTGCCGAAATGGACGCAACACTACTATCCCCTCGCACAATGGCACGGCTCGGGAGTCCCGTATCCGGGCAATACAAGCCATCGACCAAAACTTCATGTGGTCGGATCTGCAGCATTTCAATTGCACGGCGCATAGCTAGCAGGCTGGCACGCAAAATATTTATGGAATCAATCTCTTCGACTGAAGCCTCTGCAATCGCCCATACCAAGGCATATTGCTTTATTTCTAACGCTAGAGAATTACGCTGCTTTTCGCTGAGCTTCTTGGAATCATTTAGTCCCTCTATTGGCCGGCGGTCGTCCAATATTACCGCAGCGGCATAGACAGGGCTCGCTAACGGCCCACGCCCAGCTTCATCCACTCCACAGATAAGCAATTGATTTTTCACTTGCTGTCCCTTTGTTGCATACCCAGATATGACAAGATAGCTTGCGCGGCTTTATGCGCATTACCCTGCCTAAGCGTGGAGTGCATATCAGTAAATATTGCTTCCAGCTCGGTAACGGCTTGCTTGTTAGACAACCAGTTTAGCAGCGCCTGTGCAAGATTCTCCGGTGTTGCATCATTCTGAAACAGTTCCGGCACTACAAATTTACCTGCAAGAATATTTGGAAGACCGAAATATGGCTGGTATGCCTTGGGCTTTAATAGCCAATATGACAAGGCTGGCATTTTGTAAGTGATCACCATGGGACGTTTGAGCAGGGCTACTTCCAGCGTAGCGGTACCCGATGCAACCAACACAACATCAGCAGCAATTATCGCATCGTGCGCATGACCCAATTGGATCCTGATTGGCAAATCCTGTCCCCCGCAATGCCTCAATATTTCCTCAAAAATACGACGCGTTTCAATGGTCGCCAATGGTACAAGAAAGATTGCTTCAGGCAATTTTTGTAAAATAATTCTCGCGGTATCAATAAAGATTAAAGCCAGATTTCGCACCTCACTCTGGCGGCTTCCTGGCAAAAAGGCGAACACATTGCTTTGTGTGGGCAAACGCATCTGCACGCGCATTGCGTCCCGATTGGGTAATTCTGGCAATATATCGGCCAGAGGGTGTCCAACATAGGTTACCGGAATGCCTGCCTTTTCATATAGTGGTGATTCAAAAGGAAATAATGCCAGCATATGCGATACCGCACGCTTAATCTTGTGGATGCGTTCGCCGCGCCATGCCCAAATAGAGGGACTAATATAATGCACGGTGGGAATGCCACGTTCCTTGAGCTTCAACTCTAGATCAAGATTAAAGTCTGGCGCATCAATGCCAACAAATAAATCGGGGGGATGAGCATAGAAATATGCCCGGAGCTTGCGACGTATACCCATAATTTCACAATAATGTCTCAGCACTTCGACATAACCGCGCACTGCAAGCTTTTCCTGCGGGAATAATACTTGCATACCAACTGCCTGCATCTTGGGCCCACCGATTCCAATGAATCTCACGCTGGGCACTGCTCGTTTTAGTTCCTCCATCATATGGCTGGCGAGCAGGTCACCGGAAGCTTCACCGGCAACAATACCGATCACTTTTACGGGCTGTGTCATATGACGAAACTAACGAATAAAACCGCGTTGCGAACGACCTAGAAAATCAACCAGTACATTTAAATCTGGATATTCTGCTGCCTGTTCTTCAATGACTACTTTAGCCTGCTCTAACATCAAACCCGATTTGTACAAGGTTTTATAAGCGCGCTTAATCGCCATTACCGCTGTACTTGAAAAACCCCGCCGCTTCAACCCTTCTGAATTAATCCCGTGAGGTGCAGCCGGGTTGCCAGCGGCAGTGACATAAGGCGGGACATCCTGCAAGAGAACCGATCCCATTCCAATAATTGCATGCATGCCTATTTGACAAAACTGGTGCACGATAGAAAATCCTCCTAGTATTACATAATCAGCAATCTTGACATGCCCGGCCAGACTTGCGTTATTAGCAAAAATAGTGTGGCTTCCGATCTGACAATCATGCGCCAAATGCACATAGGCCATGATCCAGTTATTGTTTCCAACACGTGTTACGCCAACATCTTGTGAGGTGCCTATATTGAAGGTACAGAATTCACGAATAGTATTGTTATCACCAATTTCCAGCCGCGTCGGTTCACCCGCGTACTTCTTGTCTTGCGGGATTTCTCCCAGTGAACAAAACTGAAATATGCGGTTGTGCTGGCCGATGCTGGTGTGTCCGCCGATCACTACATGTGGACCGATCTGTGTGTTATTGCCGATCTCGACATGCTCACCGATGATTGAATACGCACCCACCTCAACGTTACTTGCCAATTTAGCATTTGGGTGAATAAGAGCTGTAGGGTGAAGCATTACAATTCCCGAACAGTACACATCAATTCAGCCTCTGCGACAATCTGCCCGTCTACTTCCGCAGTCGCAGAAAACTTCCATAGGCCGCGCACATTACGGAGGAACGATACCTTTAAAATAAGTTGGTCACCTGCACTCACTGGTTTCTTGAAACGCGCTCCATCAATACCCACAAAATAATAAACTGATTTATCGTCCGGCTTGGTGCCTAGTGTCTTAAATGTCAGTATTGCCGCAGCCTGCGCCATGGCTTCCACGATAAGCACTCCGGGCATAACCGGATGATGCGGAAAATGACCGCCAAAGAAAGGTTCATTTATACTGACATTTTTCAGTGCCACGATATCCTTGCCGGGATCGTATGACAGCACACGATCGATTAGCAGGAATGGATAACGGTGCGGCAAGTATTCCAAAACTTCATAGATGTCCATTTGGGTACCTGTGCTCATCAACCTTCCTTCCTTAAGATCTCAATTTCTTGCTGCAACATTTTTATTTTATTTGCCAGTTCATCCAGATGACGCAGTTGGGCAGCATTTTTGCGCCACACTTCGTGCGAACTGAATGGAAAAATTCCAGTATAGGTACCAGGCTCTCGAATAGATTTTCCGATCATCGTATAGGAAGAAATCTCGACATGATCCGATATCTGCGTATGTCCTAAAATACCGGTTCCACCCCCTATTCGACAATGGCGCCCGATGATCGCGCTACCTGCAATGCCAACACATCCAGCAATAGCGGTATGTGCACCAATGCGAACATTGTGCGCAATCTGAATCAAATTATCTAACTTGACTCCTTCCTCAATCACTGTGTCATCCAACGCGCCACGATCGATAGTGGTGTTCGCGCCGATCTCCACATCATCACCAATGACCACACGCCCAATCTGCGGAATTTTCAGCCAGTGGCCTTCATTCATCGCTATGCCGAAACCGTCGGCGCCGATCACTACGCCAGAATGTGCTATCAGTCTATTTCCCAAAACACAATTGTGATAAACCACGACGCGTGGATATAAACGTGCGTCTATACCTATCGTTACCCCAGCACCAATACTGCATCCTGCCATAATCACACAGCCAGCGCCTATCCTGGTATCTGCTCCGATCACCACATTCGTACCAATATAGGCAGTCGGATCAATATGAACCCCTTCTTCAATCACGGCACTGGGGTGTATGCCCGGCACAACTAAAGCGGGAGGATTCAGGAATGCGGAAACCTTGGCAAAATAAACATAAGGGTTGTCGCATACGATGCGGGGAAGTGATGTTGCCTCAGCGTCTGCCGGGCCTACAATTATTGCACTGGCATGCGTAGTAGCAAGCAGCGGGCGATATTTTGCGCTCGCCAAAAAAGTAAGATGCCCTGCTTGCGCGTTTTCTAGCGTAGCTATTTGATTAACTGTTGTCTCGGTATTATCCAGCAACGAACCACCGAAACGTGCTGCAATTTCTTTAAGACTATAGTCTGTTCGCTTCATACAATTTAAATATAACTTAAAGCTTTATTTATCATTTGCCATGTATTTCAAAACTTTTTCGGTAATATCAATATTTGGGTTGCGATATACAGCTTCTTGTAATATCAAGTCATATTTTTCTTTTTCTGCAAGCGCTTGAATTGCTTTATTAGCATGCTCCAGAACCACTGACATTTCCTCATTCTTGCGCAGATTCAAATCTTCGCTGAAACCACGTTGCATGCGTTGCAGATTCATGTTGAGATTGGCCAGTTCACGTTCTTTGTTGCGTTTTTCACCCTCTGGCAGCGTCAAACCTTCTTTTTCCATGAGTGTTTGCACATCTTTCACTTGCTTAGCGACTTTCTTGATTTCCTGGTCACGTCCGGAAAACTCCTTCTCAATCTTTTTCTCGGCCTTCACAGCGGGAGCAGATTCACGCAAAATACGTTCGGTATTCACTATGCCCACCCGAAAATCGGCGGCCAATGCTTGAGTACTGCCTACCAAGAGCAATATCTGCATAAACTTCATACTCAAAGTTTTCATTCTTTTTCCTAACCTAATTTAAAATAATGAACCCAGTGTGAACTGGAATTGCTGTAACTTGTCGCCAAATTGCTTGTTTAGAGGCACGCCTATACTAACTTTAAGTGGACCAACTGGTGATACCCAAGTAACGGCGATACCCGTAGAATAACGCAAGCTGTCAGATCCTGTAAGACCTAAGCCAAACACCGCTCCAGCGTCTATAAAAGCACTCAAGCGCACGGATCTTTCCTTATTCATTCCAGGCATGGGGAATAGTAATTCAGCATTTCCAACTATACGTCTGGTGCCACCCAAGGAATTATTGTTAATGTCTCGCGGCCCAATGGAAAATGGCTTAAAACCACGCACTGAACCGGGCCCACCCGCATAAAAATTCTTGAAGAATGGCACTGGCTTGTCGCCATAACCTTCCGCACCGCCCACTTCGCCATTCAGCATGAGAGTAAATTTTTGACTTATCGGATAGAACCACTGATGCTGATAAGTAAGTTTGTAAAACCGCTGATCAGAAACCGGTAGAGCTACTTCCACAAAAGCACGCTGCACTGTCCCCGCCGTAGTGTAAATAGCACTATCACGGCTATCATGGCTCCAACCCACCGAACTCAACAGGTTACTTGTCGAAGGTCCAAAGATTTTAACGTACTCTTTCATTTGTAACGAACTTCTGTCGGTAAGTGTCAGTTCAGTCTTTTCTGCCGATAAACCAAAATGTGTATTCTCAAAGTCGCTGATTGGTACACCAAAACGTACTCCTCCACCAATGGTTGCAGAAAGGTATGGGCTAATTGCCGTATAAGTGGAATTCACGTTGCGTTTATATAAATCGAATCCTCTACTTACGCCATTATCAGTGTAATAGGGGTTAGTATAAGTGACCGAATACACTTGATTAATCTTACTGGTATTAATCTGGGTAGATAAACTATTACCGGTACCAAACAAATTTCGCTGAGTGACAGAACCAGTAAACACCACTCCAACGTTACTGGATATCCCGGCACCGACCGAAAAATCTCCAGTGGATTTTTCCTTAACAGCCAGACTAACATCTAGCTGGTCATTTGTACCAGGCACCGGGAGAGTCTCAATATTTACTTCACTAAAGAAGTCCAAGCGATCGATTTTTTGTTTGGATGTCTTAATTTTAGACGCGGAATACCATGCACTCTCCATCTGACGAAATTCGCGCCGAATCACAAGGTCACGAGTTTTAGTGTTACCTGTAATGTCGATATGTCGTACGTAGGCTCGAGCACCAGGGTCAACGACAAAAGTAAACCCTACTTGATGTTTTTCTTTATCTACATCCGGTACCGCATTAACATTAGCGAAAGCATAACCATCCTCACCAAGGCGATCGCCTATTTTTTTGGTGGAATCGGTCAATTCCTTGCGAGAAAACACATCACCTGCTTGTATTTTAATCAGTTTACGCGTTTCCACATGCGGTAAGATATTTTCAGGTCCAGATACTTTAACCTCGGAAACTTTGTACTTGGCGCCTTCGCTAATATTAATGGTGATATAAATGTGTTCCTTGTCCGGTGTGATAGAAACTTGGGTAGAGTCTATGGAAAACTCCAGATAGCCCGCGTCAAGATAAAGTGAACGCAAAGTTTCTAAATCAGCTGATAGTTTTTGCTTGGAATATTGATCATTTTTGGTAAACCAGCTTATCCAGTTTGGTGTACCAAGCTGCATCAAATCCTTCAATTTTTTTTCGTTAAAAGCCTGGTTACCGATAATATTAATTTGCCTGATTTTAGAAGTTTCACCCTCTACCACATTAAAGATGATAGCGACACGGTTGCGTTCTAACTCGGTGACAGTGGTGCTGAATTTCACCCCATATTTGCCGCGCGCTACATACTGGCGCTTGAGCTCTTGTTCCGCTTTATCCAAGGCAGACTTATCGAAAATACGACCATCCGCCAGCCCCACCGACTTAAGATTGTCGCGCAGCGTATCTTTAGGGAAGTCCTTCACCCCATTAATTTCAATGCTGGCGATGGATGGACGTTCGCGCACCAGGACAATTAACACGCCCTGTTGCATTTCAAGGCGCACATCCTTGAAAAAACCAGTGGCAAACAATGCACGGATTGCCGCAGCAGCATGTTCATCATCCAGCTTGTCACCAACCTTGACCGGTAAATAGCTGAACACAGTGCCTGCCTCAGTACGCTGTATCCCTTCTACACGAATATCTTTAACCACGAAAGGTTCGATAGCTATAGCGGACGCGGCATATAACAGCGGGATAAGCCCCGCTAGATTTTTCAATTTCATGTATTATTTCAACCTAAAATACGCGGCTAAAGTCGTTAAACAACGCGAGAACCATCAAGGTAACGAGCAGCACAATGCCAATTTTCTGCCCTGCCCCCCAAGCCTCCTCGGACATCGGACTGCCTTTAATTAACTCGGCCATATAATACAGCAAATGCCCGCCATCTAATAAGGGGATAGGCAGCAAATTCAACACTCCGAGGCTAATACTGATCAGTGCCAGGAAATTCAGGTATGCGACCATACCCATCTGTGCTGACTGTCCAGCATAATCAGCAATGGTAATTGGCCCGCTCAGATTTTTCAGCGACATTTCGCCTATGACCATTTTACCCAACGATTTCAAACTCACCTTGGAAATTTCCCAGGTTTTGCGTACGGCATGCCCGAATGCTGCAAGCGGCGCATAACGCACTGTAGTCAACAATGCGTCAAACTCACGCCGGTCTATGTGCGGAGCAACTCCAATCTTGCCTACCGTTATGTTCGCTTCGCTGGTTGCTTCAGGTGTGAGATTAAGAACCCGTAGCGTGCCGCTTCGTTCAATTTCCAATTTCAGTAGCTGTCCCGGATGACCACGCACTACCTCCACCAAGTCTTTCCAATCTTCGATACTCTGACTATTTACTCGCAGAATTTTATCATTTGGGAGTAGCCCTGCACGTTGAGCAACCCCACCTTCTACCAATTTTCCGATGACGGGGCGCACCAACGGCTGATACGGTTGTAAACCGAGAGAGTGTAAAAAGTTCTCATCCATATCATCCGGAGTGAGCGCTTTCAGATCGAGCACATGCCGGACTATTTCTCCTTGTACAGTACGCATTTCTATGCGTGCTTCAGTAGTACCTTGCAGAGTGAGATCCAATAATACCCAACTTACTTGTTCCCAACTCGGAATGGCTTGCTCATTAATGCTGACGATGGTTTCCTGCGCTTGCAAGGATGCTGTTGCTGCAGGTGTGTTCGGTAATACTTTGCCCAGCACAGGTTTAAGACTCGGCACGCCATAGATAAATAATGCCCAGAATAATAAAATAGCCAGCAGTAGATTAGCCACCGGCCCCGCCACCACGATAGCTATACGCTGCAGCACAGGTTTACGATTAAATGCAAGATGCAGCTCATGCGCTGCCACTTTACCTTCACGCTCATCCAGCATCTTGACATAGCCGCCTAAGGGAATGGCGGAGATCACCCAATCTGTTTCGCTACTTGCAAAGCGTTTGGTGTAAATTGTCTTGCCAAAACCAACTGAAAAACGCAACACTTTCACTCCACACATTCGTGCTACCCAGTAGTGCCCCATTTCATGGATCACTACAAGTATTGCTATAGCGGTAATGAAAGCCAGTAGTGTGATCATGAAAAACAAATCATACTTTTTATTAATAATTCATTTGCTACTATGCGTGCAGCGGCATCCGCACTTAACACATCCTCCAGCGTGTTAACCGTGGTTACCGGCAAATCAGCGAGTACATCTTCTATCAAACGTGGAATGGCAAGGAAAGGAATCTGTTTGTTTAGGAATGCGACCACGGCTACTTCATTGGCCGCATTGAGCACGGCAGGTGCTGTGCCGCCGGCGCGCAAAGCTTGATAGGCCAGAGTCAAGCCTGGGAAACGAATAAAGTCCGGCGCAACAAAATCGAGAGTCGCTATCTTAAGCAGATCCAACGGTTCAACACCCGTTTCAATGCGTTCCGGGTAGGCCAACGCATATGCGATCGGGATGCGCATGTCCGGATTGCCCAGCTGCGCGAGTACCGAACCGTCCACATATTGCACCAGCGAATGAATAATACTTTGCGGATGTACCACGACCTGAATCGCATCGGCTGGCGCGTTAAACAACCAGTGTGCCTCAATGACTTCCAGCCCCTTGTTTATCATGGTAGCGGAATCAACCGAAATCTTGCGTCCCATTATCCAATTAGGGTGCGCACACGCTTGCTCCGGCGTGACGTGTTTTAATGCAGATAAAGTAGTGTTGAGAAAAGGACCGCCAGATGCGGTGAGCAGAATTTTACTGATCCCGCTGGCAGCTAAACTATCCGTGTGATGACGGGAATAATCATGGGGCAAAGCCTGGAAAATGGCGTTATGCTCACTATCAATGGGCAACAGAGTAGCGCCATGTTTATGCACCAAATCCATAAATATTCGTCCCGCCATTACCAGTGCTTCCTTGTTCGCCAGCAGAATTTTCTTGCCTGCACGTGCAGCAGCCAGCGTAGGACGCAACCCTGCTGCACCGACAATAGCAGCCATTACCGTATCCACCTCCGGCAATGATGCAACCCGCTCCAGCGCTGCGGCACCCCATAAAACTTCCACATCCACACCAGCGACGGTGATACGCTGCGCCAGACGCATGGCTGCTGCCTCGTCTAACAACACAGCATAGCGCGGCGCGAAACGAATGCATTGCTCAAACAGAATATTATCTTGGCATTGTGCAGTGAGTGCCATGATGCGATAGCGTTCAGGGTGACGCGCTACGACATCCAATGTACTGGTCCCTATGCTGCCCGTGGAACCCAGTATGGTGAGATGGCTTATGCTTTTCATGCCACCCTTTGGAGCAGAATCACCATTGCAGCCAATGGCAAAGTTGAAGTCAGCGCATCAATGCGATCCAATAGGCCACCATGGCCGGGAAGCAATGTGCCGCTGTCCTTAACCCCAGCTTGACGTTTAATAGCCGACTCAAACAAATCACCGATCACTGCCAGTCCCACCCACCCCCAGGACACGATTAACATACCGAGCAGCGCTTGGTAATTTGTAGCAAGGTCGCTTGTCCAAACAATAAGCAACACATACGCGGTAACTCCGAGGAGTGCGCCGAATACGCCTTCCCAAGTCTTACCGGGACTAATATTGGGCGCAAGCTTGTTCTTACCAAATTTTCGTCCGCTGAAATAAGCAGCGATGTCTGCCACCCAGACTAGCCCAATCACCCCCAATAGCCACCAGGGATTTTGTATACGCAAGTCCATCATCGCCAAGCCAGTCGGAATCAATAGTACCCAACCAGTTAACATCATCAACAGCGGTTGACGCACGTGCCAACGAGCTTTAAGCCAAAGTGGCACCATAATTAACCATAGCAGCGCCGACATACCGTATATCAGCATATGTAATGATTCAAACTGTCCGGGATATTGCGTATTAAGCCAAACGATACCAAGCATCACAGCCAGAGTCAGCCACAAATAAACACTAATCGTTTTTCTGGACAGCTGGGATAAGCGCGCCCATTCCAATGAAGCTTGCATCACCATGATAATCACCAGCGCAGCCCACCCCAAAGTGGGCAATAAAAACAGCGCTAACAGGAATAATACGAGTAGGATGACGGCTGTAATCACACGCTGTTTAAGCATTAATTTCCCCATCCTGCATTCGCCCGCTCCGAACTTGTTCACTCGTTCGGCCGAAGCGACGCTCCCGTGCATAGTAGGACTGGATAGCCAATTTCAATGCTTCGCCATCGAAGGCCGGCCACAGTGTATCGGTGAAATATAACTCGGTATAAGCCAGTTGCCATAACAAAAAATTGCTGATGCGTTGTTCACCTCCAGTACGGATAAATAAATCTGGCTTGGGCGCATAGTGCATGGAAAGGTATGCTTCCAGGTCTTCTTCATTAAAACCGCCAACCAGATCAGGGCGCGCTTGCAGCATCTTTTGCGTGGCTTGCATAATATCCCAGCGTCCACCGTAGTCAGCCGCAACCGTAAGCGTTAAGCTAGCATTGCCTGTAGTCAATTGTTCCGCGTCTAAAATGCATTGATTAAGCTTGGCATCGAAACGACTACGATCACCTATGATTTTTAGTCGAATATTATTCTCGTGCAACTTGAATACTTCACGCTCAAGCATTTTCAGGAATAACTGCATCAGAAAGGTAACTTCGTCTGCAGGGCGACGCCAGTTCTCGCTACTGAAGGCAAACAGAGTCAGATATTCGACTCCCAGTTCGCGGCAGGCTTTCACGATCTCGCGTACCGTCTCCACACCTCGTTGATGCCCGGCAATACGTGGCAAATAGCGCTGCTTTGCCCAGCGACCATTACCATCCATGATGATGGCAATATGACGTGGCACTTGAGGTATAACTGGGACGGTGCGAGTGGGATTTTGAAATAACGCCATCAAGAACCTCTAAAGAAATCTCGCGAGGACAGTGACCATTTTGATAGCACAAGCAAGCAATATGCTCGCTTTTTTATGGTATACCACTCCATATGTAGTGCAGTTAAACTGCCATCAGGTCAATTTCTTTTATTTGCAGTAATTTGTCTATTTCTACTACGAAATGGTCTGTCAGTTTTTGCACCTCATCCTGCCCACGGCGCTCATCATCTTCACCTATTTCCTTATTCTTGAATAACTTTTTAAGATGCTCGTTGGCATCGCGACGTACATTGCGTATAGCCACCTTAGCGTTCTCCGACTCACTACGCACTACCTTGATCAAGTCACGGCGACGCTCTTCGGTCAACATCGGCATGGGGACGCGGATTAAATCCCCATTGGTCGCCGGATTCAGCCCCAGATCAGCGTCGCGTATCGCTTTTTCCACTGCTGCAATCATATTTTTTTCCCACGTTTGTACCCCGATAGTGCGCGCATCAATCAAAGTCACATTAGCAACTTGGTTAATCAACGTGGGACTGCCATAATAATCTACGGTCACATGATCCAGAATACCAGTGTGTGCCCTACCAGTACGAATCTTACCGAAATCCACTTTGAGCGTTTCCAGCGTCTTATTCATCTTCTGTTCAGCATTTTTTTTGATATCAGAAATCATTACATTCATCCTCCATCAGTTACAATGTACCAGCGTCCCTTCATCCTGCCCCATCACTACGCGCTTCAGCGCGTCATGTTTGAAGATGCTGAATACAATAATCGGCAAGCTCTGGTCACGGCACAAGGTCAGTGCAGTGGCATCCATTACCTTAAGGTTTTTATTAATCGCTTCATCAAAACTCAATTTTTGATAGCGAATAGCGGCGGGATCAAGTTTCGGATCAGCGGTATATACCCCGTCTACCTTGGTCGCTTTAACGACAACTTCCGCATCCATTTCCACGCCGCGTAAGGCGGCCGCGGTATCGGTGGTGAAGAATGGATTACCAGTCCCGGCAGCAAATATCACCACTTTGCCATCCTCCAGGTAGCGTAATGCCTTGCCTCGTATAAATGGTTCAGCCACTTGTTCCAGGTTGAGGGCCGACTGCACCCGACAATCCAAACCGAAGCGTTTCATAGCATCCTGCAAGGCCATGGCGTTCATAACGGTAGCCAACATTCCCATATAATCGGCGGTGGCGCGATCCATCCCAGCAGCGGCAGGCGCAACTCCGCGGAAGATATTACCGCCACCGATCACCACCGCCACCTGTACACCCAGCTCAACCACCTCGCCAATTTCACTAACGATGCGCTCAATCACAGCACGATTAATTCCGTAGCTATCATCGCCCATCAGGGCTTCCCCGGAAAGTTTGAGCAGGATGCGCTTGTATGCTGGAGCAGTTGGCATTGGCTTACACCTTTGCAGCGGCAGCAACTTCGGCAGCGTAATCCACTACAACCTTTTCTATACCCTCCCCCACCACGAACATCTGGAACGCATTGACCTTCACGTTATGAGTGGACAATAACTTTTCTACCAAAATATCGGGATCCTTCACGAAAGGTTGGCCCAGCAGAGTAACTTCGGCCAAATACTTGGCAATACGTCCATCCACCATCTTTTCAATAATATTGGCCGGCTTTCCGCTTTCTGCGGCTTGTGCGGTGTATACCTTGCGTTCAGTATCAAGCAACTCTTGAGAGACTTGCTCTTTGGAAACACATATCGGCTTGCTCGCAGCGATGTGCATCGCCAAATCTTTGCCCAATGCATCGTCACCACCGCTGATATCTAAAAGCACACCGATTTTGCTGCCGTGCAAATAAGCCACCACTTTACCCGTTGTGCTATAGCGCACGAAACGTCGCACACTGACATTCTCGCCCAACTTCATGATTAGTGATTTGCGCGCGTCTTCCACACTGTCACCACCCGCCAAAACAACTGAGGACAAAGTCTCAGAATCACTTGGATTGTTTTGTGCAATGGCTTGCGCCACATTACTCGAAAATGCCATAAAGGCATCATTCTTTGCCATAAAATCAGTTTCGCAGTTCACTTCCACCAGCGCACCAACTTTACCATCAGCACTGATAAAAGCACTCACCAAACCCTCAGCTGCTATACGCGAAGCTGCCTTACTAGCCTTGGCACCACTCTTAATGCGTAAAAATTCTTCAGCTGCCTTGAAGTCGCCATTCGTTTCAACTAGCGCCTTCTTGCAATCCATCATGCCGAGACCCGTCGCTTCACGTAAATCTTTTACCATGCCTGCGGTAATTTCCGCCATTTCCCACTCCTTGAAAACATAACCTAAAAAAAGGGGCTCTCGCCCCTTTTAGCCAAACGAATAAAGCTTACGCCGCCTGATCTTCGACTTGTGCCACAATCTCGTTAAGCGCCTGTTCGCGCCCTTCCAGCACTGCATCAGCCATTCCGCGCGCATACAGGCGTATCGCCTGACTGGAATCGTCGTTGCCCGGGATAACATAATCAACACCCAGTGGGGTATGGTTGGTGTCTACCACGCCAATCACCGGAATATTCAGTTTCTGTGCTTCTACAATGGCACCTTTTTGGTAACCAACATCGATCACAAAAATCGCGGTAGGCAAATTCTGCATATTCTTGATGCCACCGAGGCTGCGATCCAGCTTTTCCAACTCGCGCTGCATCATCAGACCTTCCTTCTTGGAAATTTTTTCCATGGCTGCGCTATCCAGCATCATAGCTTCCAGCTCATGCAAACGCTTGACGGATTGCTGTACCGTCTTGAAATTAGTGAGCATACCGCCCAGCCAGCGATGATCAACAAAAGGGCTGCCACAACGAAGCGCCTCTTCTTTAATAATTTCACGCGCTTGGCGCTTAGTCGCAACAAACAATATCGTGCCCTTATTGGCAGCAATTTTGCGCACAAACTTCAACGCGTCGTTATACATAACAACGGTTTTTTCTAGATTGATAATATGAATTTTGTTGCGATGGCCGAAAATAAAAGGAGCCATCTTGGGATTCCAATAACGAGTTTGATGTCCAAAATGGACGCCCGCTTCCAGCATTTGACGCATAATTACAGCCATAATTACTCCATGTGTTAAGGGTTAAAGTCTTCCACTCGTCAAATCGACCCTTGCAGGCACCCCAACATGAACGAGTGTGTGAATTTCCTGCTACTTAAACTTGCCAAATAAGCAGGGCGCGCATTGTAACCTAAGCACCCAATCAACTCAAACACAAGCCCCTTAATAAAACTGAACCCATAACTCGAAGATGCCACAGAATGCTCAAGACCATCACATCAGACTTTCGAATACATGCATCGAATTCATCGGACTCCCTCATGAATGCAGTTTATAATAATGCAGAGGGCCATCCTAAATTTAGGATTAAGACTTAACCTTGCAATACGCGGAACGAAAAAGCTTTTCACGTATTAGCCCATGAGACGCTTGCCTTGTATGAGAATTTTATCAACAATGACATCTCCTACTTCAGGAGATTACCTAGATGCTTGATCAAACTATTGCCGATTTCGTAATACCCGCCACAGGTGGAGTGACGTTCAAACTCTTTGCCGCACGTGGCAAATCGCTAGTGATTTATTTCTACCCCAAGGACAACACCCCGGGATGTACTACTGAAAGCCAACAATTTCGCGATCTGTATGTCGATTTTAAAAAAGCTGATTGTGAGGTGGTTGGCATTTCACGTGACAGCATAGAGTCACATGAAAAATTCAAAGCTAAATTCAATCTGCCGTTCGCTCTACTTGCCGATTCAGAAGAAACTGTATGTGAACAGTTTGGCGTAATCAAGCTGAAGAATTTGTATGGCAAACAAGTGCGGGGCATTGAACGCAGCACTTTCGTGCTCGACCGAGATGGCATATTGCGTGGCGAATGGCGCGGTGTTAAAGCCGACGGTCACGCTCAAGAAGTATTGCAATTCGTGCAATCTCTAACCACATAAGGAGCATCATGCCCCCTCGCAAAATAGTGGCTGAAAATCATGCTACCAAATTATTCGTGCTGGATACCAATGTACTGATGCACGATCCAACCAGCCTGTTCCGTTTTGAGGAACATGACGTTTACTTACCGATATTCGTGCTGGAAGAGCTGGACAACAATAAAAAGGGCATGACTGAGGTCGCACGTAATGCGCGACAGGCCAGCCGGTTCCTCGACTCTTTGATCAGTGAGAGCACTCATAACATTGATGCCGGCGTACCGCTACAAACGCCAAACAACAAGAGTGCTACTGGTCGTCTGTTTTTGCAAACCCAGTTCATTACCAACGAATTGCCTGCCAATATGGCAATCGGCAAAGCTGACAACGCTATCCTCGGGGTAGTAATGTTCCTCCACAAGCAGCAACCCAAGCGTTCCGTGATCTTGGTCAGCAAGGATATCAACATGCGCATTAAAGCGCGTGCGCTGGGACTGGATGCGCAGGACTATTTTAATGACAAGGTACTGGAAGATACCGATCTACTTTACAGCGGCGTACTGGCATTACCGCAGGATTTTTGGGATAAACACGGCAAGGACATGAAATCCGGGCCGCAAGGTGAGCACACTTTTTACCATATCCAGGGGCCGTTATGCCGGGACATGCTGTTAAATCAATTTGTTTATCAAGAAAATGGCGGTCATCCTTTCTATGCAGTAGTCACAGAACAGAATGACAACACTGCCATGTTGCGCACGTTGACTGACTATACTCACACCAAAAATGCCATCTGGGGTATTACTGCACGTAATCGCGAACAGAGTTTTGTGCTCAATCTGCTGATGAACCCAGAGATTGATTTTGTTACTCTGCTCGGTCAAGCTGGTACCGGCAAGACCCTGCTAACACTCGCCGCGGGGTTGGTGCAGATGCTGGAACATAAATTGTATTCAGAAATCATCATGACCCGCGTCACCGTGCCGGTTGGTGAAGACATCGGTTTTTTACCAGGTACCGAGGAAGAAAAAATGTCGCCCTGGATGGGCGCGCTGGATGACAATTTGGATGTGCTCAACAAGCCCAACGACGAAAGCGGAGAATGGGGGCGAGCTGCCACGCGCGATCTGATCCGTTCGCGCATCAAGATCAAATCCCTTAACTTCATGCGTGGACGCACTTTTTTGAATAAATATCTGATCATTGATGAAGCCCAGAACCTCACACCCAAGCAGATGAAAACGCTGATCACCCGCGCTGGCCCGGGTACCAAGGTAGTATGCATGGGCAACATCGCACAGATTGATACACCATATTTGACCGAAGGCAGTTCCGGGCTGACTTATGTGGTAGACCGTTTCAAGGGCTGGCAACACAGCGGACATGTAACCTTGCAAAGAGGAGAACGTTCACGTCTAGCCGACCATGCCGGAGAGGTACTGTGAGTAGCAGTCACCGTTATCTTAATTTCAACCCTTCCACCTCCCTTACACTCACATGAAAAGCTCGGGAGACGATTTGTCAGACTACCTATTTTCGAGATAGTCTAATGAGCGAAAAATTTCAAAAACCTGACGCCATCTGGCGCAACGAACTTACCCCCGAACAGTACAAAATATGCCGCCAGTGCGGCACTGAACCCGCATTTACTGGCACCTATTGGGATTGCCATGACAGCGGACTGTATCGCTGTGTGTGCTGTGGTAACGCACTATTCGATTCAAATGTGAAATATGAATCGGGCAGCGGTTGGCCCAGTTTCTGGCAGGCGCACCAGCCTGACAGCATCACTGTGGAACAAGATGACAGTCACGATATGGCGCGCACGGAAGTTCTGTGTAGTCGCTGTGATGCCCATCTTGGTCATGTATTCGAAGATGGCCCGAAACCGACAGGACTGCGCTACTGCATCAACTCCGCAGCACTAACCCTAGACCGAGAATAAATTTCCCTGCATAACCGATCGCCATGAAATTATTATTTGACCTATTCCCCGTTATCCTGTTCTTTATCGCATTCAAAGTGTTCAACGTTTATGTTGCCACAGGGGCTGCGATTGTTGCCACTATCGCCCAAATTGGATGGGTTAAATGGCGGCACGGCAAGGTAGATACCATGCTATGGGTAAGTTTTGCCATCATTGCCGTATTCGGTGGCGCAACACTCATTCTTCACGATGAAACCTTTATCAAATTTAAACCCACCATTCTATATTGGGTGTTTGCCATCATACTGTTGGGTTCCAATCTAATCTTAAAAAAGAATCTGATGCGTACGTTACTGAAGGAAAAAATTACCCTTCCAACTAAAGTATGGAACCAAGTCAACTTGGGCTGGAGTTTATTCTTTGTTCTGCTCGGTGTTGTAAATTTATATGTTGCATTTAATTTTTCTACAGATGCATGGGTTAATTTCAAACTTTTTGGCACCACTGGAATGATGCTAGTATTCGTACTGCTACAAGCAATAGCGCTGTCGAAATACGTGCAGGAAGAGAAGGAAATTAACTAAATGCTATATGCCATTATCGGCCATGATATCCCTGACAGTTTAACGAAGCGCCTGGCGACACGCCCCGCAAGCATCGCCCAATTTTCCTGAGTCCACTTCCTGCTTGCTTTATCAGCATAATCGTCGCACGTTCTCCAGCATTCAACTGTTGACAATGTTCTCTAAATAATAACATTATGTTTTTATGTGAATATTATGAAACTAAAACATTAGCTTGACTATATTAGGATTCCTACATACATTGAAACTACCGTAGGTTGAGATGAGAAGTCGATCCAGCGATGCATCCCACCGAAAAGTAGTCATACAAGAGCAGGGGCCACGTCAGGAGCCCCATTAAACCGCTTTAAACGGTTCACCAATAAAGCCCCGGCTTTGCCGGGTAAACTTTCTAACTACAAGGTGGAACAATGCTAAAACTTTCAAAACTTACCACGATTGCTGTATTTTCTGCACTTACCGTTAACCCTGTTTATGCACAAGAACAACCTGCCACTGAACTATCTAGTGGAATAACATCAGACGACCAAGAAAAAATAAACAAGCAACCCGTTGTAGATAGCCTCGGCAACCCTGTATTTATCATCATGCTCGATGAAGCCTCAGTAGAGGATACAGATGCGCGTGACGAAGCACCTGCACGTGATGCGTTAAGTATCGAGAATGCGAAAGACGTCAAAGGCTGGCATCTTCCCAAAGCCAGGAAACTCGTAAAACTACTGGAAAAAGAGTACGGTTTCAATGCGATCAATATGACCTCGTACATTTTTTCGAGCGTTGTGGCAGCGTTGACACCGAAGCTAGTTGATCGAATTCGAATTGATCCACGTGTTGAAAAACTGATTCCTGTTTACGAAGGGCTCGATTTCGCTAGTGCGCCACCTTGGTCTGATATCTTGAGTGGAAGTGAAACAATCTCATGGGGAAAAACCGCAATCGAAACAAACGACACCATGACTTCTTCGACGACAATGTATGTCATAGACGGAGGGGCTTTAAATCATCCCGATCTCAATTTAACGATTGCACCCGTTAACTCCTACAACGCAAATACCGGGGCATCCGCAGTGACTCCGTATCACGCGACGCATGTTTCTGGAATTATTGGTGCGAGAATTAATAACGTTTACACACGAGGTGTAAATCCCAATCAAGCGATTATCAGTGTCCATTCAGGCAATATTTCGTCCACACTTTATTCCGCTATTGATTGGGTATTCGCGCACGCCGAGCAAAACAATGTGTACGGTATCGCTAACATGTCAATTTCGCATAATGGAATCGACAAAATATGGGCGCACACGAATGAGGGCGGTCGTGCGATTAGAAGTGCAAGCAATCGTGTATTGTTCATTCAATCCGCTGGAAATTTAAAGGTAGATGCGTGCAATCAATCATTTGCCACTACCTATAACAACTCTTCTACCTTGAGCGCAAATCCGGTTGATGGCATCGTTGTAGTTGGTGGATTGAATACCGCAGGTGCACAGCAGTATCCTTTTAGTCAGAGTAATGCGTCTTCTCCATATACAGGCGGATGGGAATCCGGGAGTAATTATGGCTCGTGCGTTGAAATGTGGGCACCATCAAACAACATACTTTCGAGTTGGCCGAATAATTTAGGTACGTCAATAAGCTGGGGCACGGGGTATTTATCTGGCACATCGATGGCCGCTCCGTTTGTCGCTGGATTAGCAGCTCGGTTTGGCAGCACTAACGCAACCCCAGTACAACGGGAATATCATCTACGTTCGCGACTTTCTGGCTACCCCGACGCAGGATGGCTATATGCTGATTTAAGCGGAATCGCAATCAAAATGCCCCAGCTCAACAAAGTGCCAGCCTATACGACACCCAATCGGCTGACACCCGTTGGTAGTACAGCAAGTTCTACGCTTTCGGGAACCTTTCCATCTGCGACCCAAGACGGAAAATATGCGACTACAGCATCTTGGAACGCTGGCTCGCCAATTGGTTGGATTGAATTTGATTTAGGATCCATCAAGACAATTCGCGCAATTCGAATGTCGCCCGAACAAAGTTTAACCGGCTTAACAACCCATAACGTTTATGTTGGAAATACACCCTCTCCGACAACGCTACTGGTATCCATCAATGAGCTTACCGACAATAAAGCGCCCATAGCGCGAAAATTTCCTGATAACGGTACGGTTCAGGGGCGTTACGTCCGAATATCATCTGATACAACGGGCAGTTCGTGGCTCGCCTGGAGAGAGGTCGAAATATATGGAAACTAAACTACATAACCGATTTTTTTTAGCGGTAGTACTTCTCGCAGCTTGGATTACCGTTGATGCAAATGCGCAAAGCCTCGGTCATCGTGATAAACCCAACATAGAAATATACCCTAAATATCCTGTGAGCATTACAACAGAACCAGGCGTTGGCCAGTTCAGCAACGATTTCTCACGTGCCGGGGTTGTCGCGACGGTATATCGTGTTTCATGCTACACAAGCATCCCCGAGCTTGATGAGCAAAAAATTCTCGGCTCTCCATCGGTTACTGTTGATGGATTCAATGTTTCTGTCAAAAAAGTCCGCTATGGTTTTTCGCCTATTTGTGGATTTGCAGGAAGTAGTGAAGGGCCAGTCGTCCAAAGCATTTTCCTGGGAAATTTTGGTCCAGGTGTGTACAAATTTTCCGCCGAAGGAGAACCGGGGGATAATTTAGATCTATCGATGAACACGACAACCCTCACAAGAGAATTTACTGTACTGACCTTGGAGCAAGCTGGAAAAGCAGTGATCGAAAACCCTTCACCAGGAAGCGCTCAGAGCGGGGTGGGACTCATCTCAGGTTGGGCATGTGTAGCGGATCGTGTTGAAATCAGTATTGATGGTGGGGAGCGTGTACGCGTTGGAGGCGAATCTGCGAGGGGCGACGTAGTATCGGTCTGTGGCCATGGAAACGCGGGCTTTAGCCAGCTGCTTAATTTCAATCTTTTAGGTGCGGGCGAGCACACACTTCAGCTTTTTGTGAAGGGCGTCGCGATCGGCGAGCCAACGCGTTTTACCGTTGTGGTTCCGGCAGGTGAGTTTATTCATGGCCTAAGGCGGGAAGCTGTGATCACTGATTTTCCGTCAGCCGGCAAAAATGCCATTATCGATTGGCGCGAATCTGAGCAAAACTTTCGGTTGCGTGAACTTCAATAACAAGTACTTTACTTGAGCATCACAACAATATTATTGATCCGGCACAGTTTATCCAAGAAGCCGTTCGCATTGAGCTTGTCGAAATGTGAATGGCTTTTTATGCTTCGACAAGCTCAGCACGAACGGCAGTCAAGTTCAATTCATGCCGGATTAATAATCCGATTTGTTTTCAAGAAATTCGGACTAATCACTTGTAAGAGTCAATCAATGAGCTTACCGACAACAAAGCGCCCATAGCGCGAAAATTTCCTGATAACGGTACGGTTCAGGGGCGCTACGTCCGAATATTATCTGATACAACGGGCAGTTCATAGCTCGCCTGGAGAGAGGTAGAAATATATGGAAACTAAACGCTATAGCCAATTTTATTTAGCGGCGATGCTGCTCGCGGCTTGGGTTACCGTTGACGCAAATGCGCAAAGCCTCGGTCGTCGTGATAAACCCAACGTAGAAATATACCCTAAATATCCTGTGAGCATTACAACAGAACCAGGTGTTGGCCAATTTAGCAATGATTTTTCACGTGCGGCGGTTGTCGCGACGGTATATCGTGTTTCATGCTATACAACAATCCCCGAGCTTGATGAGCAAAAAATTCTCGGCTCTCCATCGGTTACTGTTGATGGATTCAATGTTTCTGTCAAAAAAGTCCGCTATGGTTTCTCGCTCAATTGTGGATTATTAGGAGCCAACGAAGGGCCAGTCGTCCAAAGCATTTTCCTGGGAAATTTTGGTCCAGGTGTGTACAAATTTTCCGCCGAAGGAGAACCGGGGGATAATTCAGATCTGTCGATGAACACGACAACCCTCACAAGAGCATTTACTGTACTGACCTTGGAGCAAGCTGGAAAAGCAGTGATCGAAAACCCTTCACCAGGAAGCGCTCAGAGCGGGGTGGGACTCATCTCAGGTTGGGCATGTGTAGCGGATCGTGTTGAAATCAGTATTGATGGCGGAGAGCGTGTACACGTTGGGGGCGAATCAGCCAGAGGCGACGTAATATCGATCTGTGGCCATCAAAACGCGGGTTTTAGCCAGCTGCTTAATTTCAATCTTTTAGGTGCGGGCGAGCACACACTTCAGCTTTTTGTGAAGGGCGTCGCGATCGGCGAGCCAACGCGTTTTACCGTTGTGGTTCCGGCAGGTGAGTTTATTCGTGGCCTAAGGCGGGAAGCTGTGATCACTGATTTTCCGTCAGCCGGCAAAAACGCAATTATCGATTGGCGCGAATCTGAGCAAAACTTTCGGTTGCGTGAACTTCAATAACAAGTACTTTACTTGGGCATCACAAAAATAATAGCCCGAACTGTTTTTAAAACAGTTCGGACTATTTTGCATTTAACTTTGCTACAAATACATGGGTTAATTTCAAATTTTTTGGTACCACTGGAATAATGCTAGTATTCGCATTTCTACAAACAATGGCGCTACCGAAGATACATGCATAAAGAGAAGGAACGTAACTAAATGCTATACGCCATTATCGGTCATGATGTACCCGACAGTTTAACGAAGCGCTTGGCAACACGGCCCGCACACGTGGCACGGCTACAGGCATTACAAAACGAAGGACGTTTAATTCTGGCTGGCCCTTTCCCAAATGTGGATGCCGTGGATCCCGGCGCTGCGGGTTTTTCCGGTAGCTTGATAGTGGCAGAATTTGCTACATTAAAGGACGCGGAAACATGGGCTCAGGCTGACCCCTATATGATCGCTGGGATATATACGCAAATTCTGGTCAAACCGTTTAAGAAAGTATTTCCAATATGAACCATTTAGCAACCAATCACTCAAACAACCGCATAGAGCAGATGAATACTCTCCTCGCAGCGCTCCAACCCACCAAAATAGAGATTGCCGATGATAGCCATAAACATGCAGGACACGTTGGCGCACGTAGTGGTGGTGGGCACTATCGTCTCCTGATTGTGTCCCCGCAGTTCGAGAGTAAGCCTACTTTGACACGGCACCGTATGATATATTCCGTGTTGGGAGACATGATGAAGCATGATATTCATGCACTGGCCATTGCTGCCTATACACCAGAAGAACTATAATTTTTAACTTAAACTTTCAACAACTGAGGACAGAACAATGCTGAAATTTTCAAAACTTGCCACTATCGCTCTATTTTCTGTTTCTGCACTTGCAATGAATCAGGTTTATGCGCAAGAAAAAACCAGCCGCAGTAGTGAATGGCGTCGCTATTCCGAAAGCACGTGTGAACATGCACGTCAAGGCTGCCGCTTCGCAAGGTAAAATGGATAGTCCAGAACTGCGTCTCGCCATTCAAGATGAATTAATCAACCGTGAAATAATGGCCCAAGAGGCGGTAAAACAAGGTTTCGATAAGCAACCTGAAACCATTAGCCAATTCGAACTAGCCAAACAGACGGTTCTTGTAAATGCATTCTTACAGGATTACCTTAAAAACCATCCAATTAGCGAAGATGTAATCAAGCAGGAATACGAGAATATTAAAAAAACCACAGGAAGCAAGGAATATAACTCACGCCACATTTTGGTAAAAGATGAAAATGAAGCTAAATCTATTGCCGCTCAACTAAAAAAGGGAGGCAAGTTTGAAGAACTGGCAAAAAAACACTCTCTGGATCAGGGTTCAAGTGACAAGGGTGGCTCTTTGGGCTGGGCGTTGCCAGGCAATTTCACGCAGTCGTTTGCTGATGCGCTAGTAAATCTGAAAAAGGGTGGTGTGAGTGCACCGGTAAAATCTGATGCAGGCTGGCATTTAATCAAACAAGAAGATGTGCGTGATTTCAAGTTCCCTTCTTATCAGGAAGTGAAAGCAAATATACTGCAACGTCTACAACAACAAGCCATACAGAAGGCCATCATTGACATGCGCGCCAAAGCAAAGATTGAATAAACTGATATTTAAATGAAAATAAAAGGCGACCATTGGTCGCCTTTTTTGTTGTGTGCACTTTTGTAATCTATTAATTAACCCACTTGCGTGCATTCTGGAACATTCTCAACCATGCTCCACTTTCCCTCCATTCTGCTGGATGCCAGGAATGCTGCAACGCCCGAAACAGCCGTTCCGGGTGTGGCATCATAATGCTGAATCGTCCATCAACTGTAGTCAGTCCGGTAATACCCTGTGGCGAACCATTTGGGTTAAGTGGGTAGGTCTCTGTCGGCTGGCCATAGTTGTCCACATACCGTAGTGTAACCAGCGGCTGCGCCGCTTCCAAACGTTTGCCGTTACCGAAATGGGCATATCCCTCACCGTGTGCCACCACGATAGGCATACGACTACCGGCCATGCCATCAAATAAAATTGAGGGTGAGTGCTGCACTTCTACCATCACGAAACGCGCCTCAAACTGCTCCGACAAATTGCGCGCAAAATGCGCCCAATGTTCTGCCCCTGGAATAATTTCGTGCAAATTGCTCATCATCTGGCAGCCATTACACACACCCAAAGCAAAAGTATCATCACGCTTGAAGAAAGCTTCGAACTCATCGCGAGCGCGCGGGTTGAACAAGATGGATTTTGCCCAGCCTTCGCCCGCCCCAAGTACATCACCATAAGAGAAACCACCGCACGCCGCCACCCCTTTAAAATCCGCCAATTTCACGCGACCAGTGATAATGTCGCTCATGTGTACGTCTACCGCCACGAAGCCAGCGCGATCAAATGCTGCCGCCATTTCCACATGTCCGTTCACACCCTGTTCACGCAATATAGCGATTGGTGGACGTAATTTCAGCAGCGCAGGCGCAACAACATTTTTGTTCAAGTCGTAAGTGAGTTTAACCTGCAAGCCAGGATCGGCGGCATCCAGAATGCGGTCATACTCCTGCTGGGCGCAAGCCGGGTTGTCACGTAGTTTCTGCATCTGGTAAGTCGTTTCCGACCAGATGCGCTTCAGGTTAACACCGGTCTCGCTGAACAATGTTTTGCCTTGCTGCACGATATCTACCGTGCCGCTTACATTCAGCGTAGCAACCGAACGTACCGCTGCAAGCCCAGCGCTATGGCACACGTCCAATACATACTGTAAATCGCGGCGATATACCTGCACCACCGCTCCCAGCTCTTCGCTGAACAATGTGCTTAGGATATCTCCCTGCAATTTATCAAGATTTATGGTCAGGCCAACATGGGTAGCAAACGCCATTTCGCACAGCGTAGTAAACAATCCACCATCCGAACGGTCATGATAAGCCAACAATTTGCCCTCACCATTCAGGCGCTGGATAACGTCGAAAAAGATTTTCAGCTTGCCAGCATCGTCCAGGTCGGGGCCAACATTACCCACCTGTTTATACACCTGCGCCAGCGCCGAGCCACCCATGCGGTTTTTGTCCTCGCCCAGATCAATCAATAGTAATACCGTATCCAGATTGGCTGCCAATTGCGGTGTCAATGTCAATCGTGCATCCATACACGGCGCGAAGGCTGTCACGATGAGCGACAACGGGGCAGTTACCGCCTTCTTCTCGGTGCCTTCCTGCCACGCTGTACGCATGGACATGGAATCCTTGCCTACCGGAATGCTAATGCCGAGTTGCGGGCACAACTCCATACCCACCGCACGCACGGTGTCAAACAGCGCAGCATCTTCTCCGTGATGACCGGCGGCCGCCATCCAGTTGGCCGATAACTTAATGTCGCCGATTTTTTCGATACGTGCCGCTGCAATGTTGGTAATCGCCTCTCCCACAGCCATTCGCCCGGAAGCCGGAGCGTTCAACACCGCCAGCGGAGTGCGCTCGCCCAGTGCAAAAGCCTCACCCAATGCCGTATTGAAGCCCATCAAGGTCACTGCTACATCCGCGACTGGAACTTGCCACGGCCCCACCATCTGGTCGCGTGCAGTCAAGCCTCCCACAGTGCGGTCGCCGATGCTGATAAGGAAAGTTTTGTCGGCCACGGCGGGTAAGCGCAGCGTGCGCTCAATTGCATCTTTAAGATTTATTTGGCTGACATCAAATGCAGGAAGCTGCACAAGCTCACGCTTTACATTACGCGTCATTTTAGGTGGCTTGCCCAGCAGCACTGACAACGGCATATCCACCGCATTATTGTTAAATAATTCGTCATACACGATCAATTGGTCGTCGGTAATTGCGTGCCCCAATACTGCAAATGGACAGCGTTCACGCTCGCACAAGGCTTTAAACTCATCCAAACGTGCCGGATTAATCGCCAGTACATAGCGTTCCTGCGCTTCGTTGCTCCAAATCTGCATCGGCGACATGCCTCGCTCTTCAGAAGGAACAGCCCGCAATTCAAAACGAGCGCCGCGTCCGCCGCCATGAACCAGTTCCGGCAACGCGTTGGAGATGCCGCCCGCACCCACATCGTGTATGGACAAAATGAGATTGTTCTCTCCCATCTGCCAGCAACGATCAATGACTTCCTGCGCACGACGTTGCATCTCTGGATTACTGCGCTGCACCGAAGCAAAATCCAGATCTTCCGCATTGGCACCTGTATCCATACTGGATGCCGCACCACCGCCCAGGCCGATCAACATCCCTGCCCCGCCCAGTTGGATCAACAGCGCGCCCACAGGCAATGCATGCTTGTGTGTATGCTGCGCCGCGATACTGCCCACCCCGCCCGCCAACATAATGGGCTTGTGGTAACCGCGCATCTCGCCGTTCAGGGTCTCTTCAAAGGTGCGAAAATAACCGGCCAGATTGGGGCGGCCAAACTCATTATTGAACGCAGCTCCACCAAGTGGTCCTTCCAGCATGATCTGCAACGCGGAAGCGATGCGTAACGGCTTGCCATAAATCGGAGGGGTTCTCTCTCCACCCGGAACAGAGTCAGCGAGACCGATGCCGTAAATTTCCCACGGTTGCTCGAAGCCAGGAATATTCAAATTAGACACAGAGAACCCGGTTAGCCCCGCCTTGGGTTTAGAACCGGAACCTGTCGCACCTTCATCCCGTATCTCGCCACCCGCTCCGGTGGCCGCGCCGGCAAAGGGAGAGATGGCAGTAGGATGGTTATGCGTTTCCACTTTCATCAACGTGTGCGTCAGCTCATCGCTATAGGTATAGCCGCCATCGGTGCGCGGATAGAAGCGCTCAATGCGTGCTCCTTCGATCACAGAGGAATTGTCAGAATACGCAACCACCGTACCTTCCGGATGCAGCTTATGGGTATTGCGGATCATGCCGAACAGCGAGATTGCCTGCTGCTCATCGTCTATCACCCAATCCGCATTGAAAATCTTGTGACGGCAATGTTCGGAGTTCGCCTGCGCAAACATCATTAACTCTACATCGGTAGGATTGCGTCCTATTCGATGGAAACTCTCCACCAAATAATCAATTTCATCGCTGGACAACGCCAGTCCCATCTCGATATTAGCCGCTGCCAGCGCCGCATTGCCGCCGTGCATGATGTCCACAGTAGAGAGCGGCAA
This sequence comes from Candidatus Nitrotoga sp. AM1P, assembly GCF_013168275.1. Taxonomy (GTDB): domain Bacteria; phylum Pseudomonadota; class Gammaproteobacteria; order Burkholderiales; family Gallionellaceae; genus Nitrotoga. The sequence continues at coordinate 787,204 of NZ_AP019547.1, forward strand.
TGGCTCACCGTGACGAAAAATCTTTTCTGCTACATCATTAAATCCTGTTTTAAGACTAACCACAGGATCGAACACGGATTCTGTCATGCGGTCATGCAGTAGCGGCAGCAACACTTTCAGTTCTGCTTGCGTCAGTGCTTTACCATTCTTAGTCTGGACGGAGTACACAACGCCTCGCTCAATGCGCTCAACACTATGCAGATTGCAATGCTGTGCAATTTCCGTGGCCTTGGAAGACCACGGCGAGATGGTACCCAAGCGCGGCACAACCAGCAGATGTTGTAACCTGTCTTTAACCCTATGCCCTCTCTCGCCCGCTTTCGCATCATCCAAATCGAGCAACGTATCCAGCAAGTTGGCTTCAATGACTGACAAATCCGTATTGAGCACCACGAAATACCAATGGCATGCATCTGCTAGATATACATTTGGAAGGGCGCTGCTGATGACAGCACGCAATTTTTCAAGACGGAAGGAAGACTGCGCGGACTTACCGGGGGACACACGGAACATAAACAGGCTCTCAGGGGCTGTTAAAAACAGCTTGCCATTATACTATGCGACCTCATTTCCACTCGAAGGAAAATACATTCATGCCAGCCGCACCGCGCATCCCCACCATTACACAAAAACAAGTCGCCACCTTTCTCTCCCCTCGCCCGCGTGACAGCCATAAGGGTAACTTTGGCACAGTGGCCGTCGTAGGGGGGGCCGGCGGCATGGTCGGCGCACCGCTGCTGGCTGCGCGTGCGGCGCTCAAGCTGGGCGCTGGCTGCGTACATGTAGGCATTCTGGCGAACAACGCCCCGAGTGTTGATATATTGCAACCTGAATTAATGCTGCATAGCGTACAAGCGGCATTGCACCTACCCAAGCTGGATGTGTTAGCCATCGGCTGCGGGTTGGGATATGACGACTCTGCTCAGAAAATTTTACAAGATGCACTCAAGCTGAATACCATACTGGTACTTGATGCTGATGCACTTAACATTCTCGCCTTCCGCCCAGATTTAGGCACCATGTTGATTTCACGCAAGAATGCCAGCGTAATTACCCCACATCCTGGCGAAGCCGCACGCCTGCTCGGCTGCAACACTGAAGAAGTACAGGCCGCACGCGCCGAAGCCGCACAGAAACTGGCTACACGCTTTCATAGCGCAGTGGTACTGAAAGGTGCTCACAGCCTGTGCGTCACTCGCGATGGCAAGATAGTTGTAAACAAGACCGGCAATCCCGGCATGAGTAGCCCCGGCATGGGCGATGTATTAACTGGCATGATCGCCGCCTTTATCGCTCAAGGACTGAATGTGGACCAAGCCTTATTGTTGGCAGTACACCTGCATGGCGCGGCAGGTGATGCGATGGCAAAACAGAAAGTTACAATCGGCATGACAGCTACTGAAGTGACAGAATGGGCGCGCTGGTTGTTAAACCAATGGATAAAATAGCTTCATCACACCTACCTGCGCAGACTGCACCCAAGCAAAGCAATTGCAAAACAAACACAAATTCCGATAAAAATTATGAGCCTCTCAATTGATATTCGCGAGGAGTTCGGCGTCCGCACCCTGCACTTTGGTTCTGAGTGGATCCAAGGTGCGATGCGTATCGCGCGTCCATGGAATCTGGAGCTCGATTACACAAAAGAAATGATGACGAGCCTACTATTCCGTGAAGAGACCCGTTTTCCCCGCAAGGTATTACTGATTGGTCTCGGTGCCGCCTCATTAACCAAGTTTCTTTATCGTAACTACCCACTAGCCAAGCTCACTGTGGTAGAAATCGAACCCTCGGTAGTCGCTGCCGCCCGGCAATTTTTCAAGCTGCCGGAAGACCCCAAACGATTGAAAATAGTGATTGGCGACGGTGCCGAATTTGTCGCCAACAGCGACCAGACCTATGACCTGATACTGGTGGATGGATTTGATGCCAATGCCCGGGCTGGTGCGCTCGACACCTTGCCGTTCTATCAGGTTGTACGCGCTCACCTGAGCGAAGAAGGCATCATGGCCGTCAATCTTTTGGGGCACAGTCGGGGCTACAAGAGCAGTGTCGAACGCATCCGCAACGCCTTTGATGGCCGCGTCCTGGCTTTTCCTTCCTGCGACAGTGGCAATGCCATTGCCTTCGCGGTAGTGGGCGAACCAGTCTGCATATCAATAGATGATTTGAAGGAGCAGGCGGTGATATTAAAAAAAGAAACCGGCCTCAACCTGCTTGCAACATTGACTCGATTGGAGCAGGCACAAACCTGTAAGGGCGGAATGCTTGAAATATAACTTTGCTCATTGTTGGACGCATTGGCTTACAAAAAAATAGTGCGTAGGTGCAGCCTGTATATTCCAATTCGACTCAATAACGCAGAATTGCCGCCATTATGAAATAAGATAGCCTGTCATTTTTTAGCTGACTGTTCTGCCAGATATAGCCATGTTTCTACTACGGTATCCGGGTTCAACGAAACTGCCTCAATCCCCTGCTCTACCAGCCACTGAGCCAAATCAGGATGATCGGACGGGCCCTGCCCACAGATGCCGATGTATTTATTGGCCTTGCGACAAGCCTGAACCGCCATGCTAAGCAACGCTTTCACTGCCGGGTTGCGCTCATCGAATGCCCCCGCTATCACCCCCGAATCACGGTCTATACCTAAAGTAAGCTGGGTCAGGTCATTTGAGCCAATGGAGAAACCATCGAAATATTCCAGAAACTGCTCGGCCAGCAAAGCGTTGGAAGGTATCTCACACATCATGATCACACGCAGGCCGTTCTCGCCCCGTCGCAAGCCATTTTTAGCCAGTTCTTTTATCACCATCTCGGCTTCATCCAGCGTGCGTACAAAGGGAATCATCACCTCTATATTGGTCAGCCCGATTTCATCGCGTACCCGACGTATGGCACGGCACTCCAGCGCGAAACAATCGCGAAAGCTGTCTACAATGTAACGGGAAGCGCCACGTAAACCGATCATCGGATTTTCTTCATTCGGCTCGTATAGAGTACCGCCGAGCAAGCTGGAATATTCGTTGGACTTGAAATCTGAAAAACGAACGATCACCGGTTTAGGTGCGAAGGCCGCGCCCAACATGGCGATGCCTTCGGCCAATTTCTCAACATAAAAATCTACCGGCGTGGCATAACCCGCGGTCTTTGCCTCCACCAGCCCTTTTAACTCCGCTGACAAATTGGGATAGTCAAGCACCACCTTGGGATGTACGCCTATCATCCGTGCGATGATAAATTCCAGCCGCGCCAGCCCCACGCCAGCATTGGGCAGACGACTGGACTCAAACGCCAATTCCGGGTTCGCCACGTTCAGGCTGATTTTAATTGGCGGGGTCGGCATTTCATCCAGCGCCAAATCCGACACCTCAATGTCGAGCATGCCCTGATACACCTTGCCGACATCTCCCTCGGCACAAGAAACTGTCACCGCATTGCCAGGTTTAAGAATTTGCGTTGCGTCGCCGCATCCCACTACCGCCGGAATACCGAGTTCGCGCGCCACAATGGCCGCATGACAGGTACGCCCGCCTCGATTGGTGACAATCGCCGACGCGCGCTTCATTACCGGCTCCCAGTCTGGGTCGGTCATATCCGTTACCAGAACATCGCCTGGCTGCACTTGGTTCATCTTACTGGCATCCGCTACCAAGCATACCGGGCCGCTGCCAATGCGTTGCCCGACGGCACGTCCGCTAACCAATATTTGGGATTGTTGCTTTAACCGATAACGCCTCAGCTTGCCTTGAGCTTCATGCGACTGCACCGTCTCCGGCCGTGCCTGCAATATATAAAGCTTGCCATCCAACCCATCTTTGCCCCACTCGATATCCATCGCGCGACCATAATGTTGCTCAATGATCAGCCCATATCGCGCTAGTTCTTCCACCTCTGCATCCGTAATGGAGAAGCGCTGACTCTCAGCCAGTGGAATCTCAACTGTAAGGACTGAACGCCCTGTTTCGTGTCCGGCACCGAATATCATTTTAATCGTCTTACCGCCAAGATTACGGCTGATCACCGCAGCTTTACCTTGCTTTAATGCAGGCTTGTACACATAAAATTCGTCCGGATTGACCGCACCTTGTACTACCGTCTCGCCCAGCCCGTATGCGGAAGTGATGAGTACCACCTGTTCAAAACCAGACTCAGTATCCAGCGTAAACATCACGCCGCTTGCGCCTATATCGCTACGCACCATGCGCTGTACGCCCGCCGACAATGCCACATCCTGATGTTTAAATCCCTGATGAACACGGTAGGCAATGGCACGATCGTTATACAGCGAAGCGAACACCCGCTTAATGGCTGACAGGACATGATCCACGCCATGAATATTGAGGAAGGTTTCCTGTTGTCCGGCGAACGAAGCGTCCGGCAAATCTTCTGCCGTAGCAGAGGAACGAATGGCCCAGGAAATATCCACACCTGCCTCGGCTTGCATCTTTCCATAAGCGTCGCGTACTTCACTTTCCAAACGCGGCGGCAAAGGCGTATCGATAATCCACTGGCGTATCCGGCTACCAACCTCAATCAGCGCGGTCACATCGGTCACGGCAAGATTGTCGAGCACCGCTCGAATGCGCTTATCCAAATCACTCTGCGCGAGAAAATCACGATAGGCTGCGGCCGTAGTAGCAAAGCCACCCGGCACACGCACACCGAGATGGGCAAGCTGGCTGATCATTTCTCCGAGCGACGCATTCTTGCCGCCCACCGTGGCCACATCGCTCATACGTAATGCGTCAAGCCACACGATATATTGCTGCTGTTCCATTCTTTTCTCCACTCAACAGACTGGCTATATGATAGTAGAAACGGAGGTTGAATTCTCCTTGCCTGAATAACAAAGAAATTTACTTTAAGTCAGGTTAAAGCTACGCTGAACAAGCCCCTCTGTTCGGGCTGAGCCAGTCAAAGCCATTGACAACTTATTGATTGAAATGAGTACGTTTCGACAAGCTCAACGCGAACGGACTTGTTCAGCATTGCCATAATTCGAAGGTGCGCGTTTTCTATGCCGCGATGCCCCATGATATGCAGTGAGCAGACAATCAATATGGCTGCTTTCTTCACAGGCCCTCGGTATTTTTTAGAGTCATTTGAGTAAACGACCGACAAAACGCCCAACCACCCTGCCTGCTCCAATAGCTGCTTTTGACGGCGGTCTAAAATCCGGAATCGCGGCGACAACTTGTTTCGCACGATTCTCGCGAATGATTTGCTGGGCTTTGGGAGAGTCAGCCGGAATGATTGTTGCTTGATCACAGATTAGGCATATTTCATGCCGGGAACGAAAACGCCAAATTGAATAAATCAAGCCCGGAATCAAAAAACAAAACCAGAGGATGACTTCAGTATCGGTACTGCCTTTAGGTATAGTTTTCGTCTCACCTACATACCCGCATGATGTGCACAAGCCTTGTGACATAAAATTCTCCAGTATTTTTTAATCCAGAAATCAGTCTGAGCGAAGTGTTTTTAATCTGAGTAGCTGAACTTTACTCTAATTTAATCAGATTGATAGATGCCTTTTCGTTTGGCCTTGCTGATTTTATGGGCTTTATGTGAAATAGAATGGATAATGAATCCTTGACCTTCAGCATTTTAACCTCTCGCAGAATAAGTAAATCCGTTCCTCCTTAGCCTGTCGAAGCAGGCATTATAACGATAACTGGTTCAGCGGTAGCGGACAGGTCGTCCATCATAGTGGGAGATACCGGATTAAACTCGATGTAGTGTTGACAACTTAGCCAATACGTCTCGATCTAAACAACGGCGAATTTGTAGCGGCTGCCCCACAGTGATACCAAATCAGACAATACGCTACTTCGATGTTTATATTTAACACTTAACCTTTATCTACTATAAGGAGGCCCCATGTTTAAATTTCCGAAAAATTATACTACGCTCAAATTCCTGGCCGGACTGATGCTCTGTACTGCTTCGGCATCGGCGCTGGCTTTTTGCTATCCTATTAATTACAAAAATGAACATGCCATTGCGGTAAACCCCTCGAGCAATAAAATTTATGACCTGAATGGAGTTTTTGCGAACAATACTTGTAGAATTTACGATTATGAATTCCAAAGTTCATACGTCAGTGTCATCGACGGCGCAACCAATCAGATTGATACTCGCCTTAATTTTCGTAATTTCCAACCTTTCGGTGATTGGTCACCGGATTTGATTGCAGTGGCTGTGAACCCCGCGACGAACAAGATTTACGTGGCTGGCTACAGAATCGCCGCAGTGATAGATGGCAAAACCAATACCCTCGAAATCGTGCCTACTGGAATATCCCCCCACGTTGTGGCAGTAAACCCAATAACAAACAGGATTTATGTTACGAATAATGACAAAACCGTCACTATCCTCGATGGGGTGACCGATTCCATTCTAAGCACCGTGGCTGTTGGCTCGGATAACTCCACGTTCAAGCACGCAATTGTAGTAAATCCAGTAACCAACAAAATTTATGTAACAAACGGAGGCGACGACACCATCACGGTCATCGACGGTGCGACCAACACCACCAGAACCGTGGCTGCACTAAAACACCCTTTCGCTTTAGCAGTGAACCCTGTGACAAACAGGATTTATATTACGAACAATGACAATACCATCACTATCATCGATGGTGCGACCGACTCCATTATAAAAACCTTGGTCGTAGGATCAGATAACTCTGCGTTCAAACAGGCACTTGTAGTAAATACAGTGACCAACAAAATTTATGTAATAAACGAAAACAACGACACCGTCACGATCATCAACGGCGCTACCAACAACACCAGCACGTTGACGACCGGAGTTACGCCACGTGCAGTTGCACTAAATGAAAAAACGAACAAAATTTACGTGGCAAACTATGGCAGTAATAACGTCACAGTAATCGACGGCGCTACCAACACCACGGCCACTGTACCCGTCGGGACACATCCAAACGCCTTGGCAGTGAACCCGGAAACCAACAAAGTTTATGTGACGAGTGAAGATGATGTCGCCATCACTGTGATCGATAGTAGTACCGTTGTCGAATTCTACAATACCCAACTCGACAACTACTTCCTTACCGCCAATACAAGTGAAGCGAGCGCCATCGACGGCGGCAGCGCGGGGCCTGGTTGGATACGTACCGGAAATACGTTCAAATCTGGGGGGAGTACCGCCGTCTGCCGTTTCTATGGAAGTCAATCACCTGGCCCGAATTCACATTTTTATACTCTACTCGGTGCGGAATGTGACCGCCTCAAACAGTTGCAAACAACCATACCTGCTACAGAGAAGAGATGGAATTTTGAGAGCCTGGACTTTATTTCAACCGTACCCATCAATGGTACTTGTGCGAGCGGGTTGCTACCAGTTTATCGAGCCTACAACAACGGATTTGCGCGAGGCGTCGACAGTAATCATCGCATCAGTACCAGCCAAGCCGCCATACAAGAGGTGACCAACCGGGGCTGGATAAATGAAGGTATCGTTATGTGTGCGCCGATTGGTGTTACGCAGCCGTGAATAGTGCATCAAGTTACTAACCAATCTATCGAAGAGACGCCTGGGTGTATTGTCTAATAAATGCCCTTCATGAAAATCAGTTAGCATAAGCGTAGCGCCACTCCTCGAAGTATGAAGCTCGCACGGACACCGCCGCTGCCCGGTTCAGCAGCACATAAGCACATTACCTCCAGTGCACCCATATCACAGAGCACCATGCGTGCAAACTCATGAAGCGTGCTGGTCATTTTACTTTCATAAATTTTATGTCCTGGCGCGCTCAATAACCAACCGCAACACCTTGGAGAGGTTAAGGTGTTGGGATGGAGAAATCAGGAAAACATTACAAGCAGTTGAATGCTGAAGAGCGCGCGACGATAATGCTAATGAAACGAGCAGGAAGTGGACTGAGGGAAATTGGGCGATACTTGAAACGCTCGCCAAGCACTATCTCAAACGAGATAGCACGGGATTTGGGGTGTGAGTCTGGCTACGTTGCCTCCTTGGCTGGCGAACAGGCGCACCGTCTGCGAATCAAGCCCCGTAGGCCATTGAAGCTCGTGGAAGGGAATCCGTTGTTTGAAGTAGTAAAGGAACATCTCAAGAAGAAATGGTCACCTGAGCAAATTGCAGGCACACTTAAAAGTATGCACCCAGCTCAGCCCTCACAACGTGTAAGCCACGAAACGATTTACCACACGCTTTACGCCATGCCGCGTGGTGAACTGCGCCGTGAATTGATTGCCAGCTTACGCTGGAGCCGAGACAAGCGCCGTTCCAAGACCCGTGCTCCAGATGGTCGTGGGCATATAGCAGAAATGCAGAGCATCCATATGCGTCCGCCGGAAGTGGCGGATCGTTTGATACCGGGGCACTGGGAAGCTGACATGATCAAAGGCGCGATGAACCGTTCCTCAGTCGGCACGCTGGTCGAACGCACCACATTAATGGTGGTGTTAGCCAAAATGACTGATGGCACGGCGCAATCGGCCCTGGACGGTTTTAGTGAAGCGCTCAGTGCAATTCCACCTGAGCTACGCAAGACCTTCACCTACGATCAAGGGCGCGAGATGAGCAAACACGTGCAGATGACTGAACGAACGGGTATGGCGGTTTACTTCTGCGACCCGCACAGCCCGTGGCAACGCGGCTTGAACGAGAATACGAACGGACTGCTGCGCCAGTATTTGCCCAAGGGGGCAGACCTGTCGGTTTACACGCAAGAACAGTTGGATGAAATTGCTTGGAGTTTAAATACACGTCCGAGGAAATCGCTCGGATTTCGAACGCCAGTAGCGGTTTACAACGAGCTCCTGCTCAATATGGAACTCGCTAAATCCGCGACTAAACATTAACTGTTGTGGTTGGTTCTTGAATCCACCCCTCATAACTTGCTCCGTACGTTACCGTACAGACCTTGTTTGAATTTTCACGCAGCCTTTTACAAGAATTACTAGTAATCAAGTGATCGACTCTTTCAAATGGTGAATTTAAGTGGCGAGCTGCGTTAATATCGGAGCCACTTAAACGACCAAGTAAAAGGAGCACAGATGAAGAAATATAAGCAGCTCACCAGCGGACAACGATATCAGATTTACGGATTGAAACAAGCGGGTTTGAATCAAACTCGGATTGCCGAAAAGATGGGCGTGGACAAGTCGACGATTTCACGAGAGTTCAGACGAAACAAAGGTCAACGTGGCTGGCGGCTAAAACAAGCGCAATCATTACGTGATGAGCGCCGGCAAGTCTGTATCAATGGCAAGCAATTCTCATCGGAGTGCTGGGCGGAAGTCGAGAGGTTGATCCGGGAAGACCTCAGCCCAGGACAAGCCGCCAATCGGCTTGAGTTGGAAGGTGAACTGCAGATCAGCCATGAGGCAATCTACCGACATGTCACCGCAGACAAACGTGATGGAGGTGACCTGCACCAACATTTACGTAGCCAGAAACCACGCCGCAAGCGATATGCGAGCGGGCAAGAGCGGCGAGGCATGATCAAGAACCGTGTCAGCATTAATGAACGTCCGGAAATCGTGGATCAAAAGATGCGCATGGGAGATTGGGAGGGGGAACCGTCATCGGCAAGAATCACAAAGGTGGATTGGTTACCCTGGCTGAAAGGAAGTCGCGCTATGTGTTGACGGGGCACCTACGCAGCAAACATGCCGAGGGTGTAACGACCGTGACAACGAGTTTGCTGAGTCCCCATAAAGACCAATGCCACGCCATTACATTCGATAACGGCAAAGAGTTTGCGGGACATGAACGCATCGCAGCAGAACTACAGACTGCGATCTATTTCGCGCACCCCTGCCGTTCCTGGGAGCGAGGTCTGAACGAGAACAGTAATGGGTTATTGCGGCAGTACTTCCCCAAGGGCATGACGTTGACTGGCGTTACTGAAGAGCAAGTGCAGCGAGCGGTAGAACGACTCAACCACCGGCCACGCAAAGTGCTGGGTTTCAGATCACCGCATGAAGTATTATTTGGGGTAGAGGTGCGCTACACCAAGCCAACATGAACTGTTGCACTTCGAACTTGAATCCGCCACTTACAAAAATTGCACTTCAGAGTTGAATCTGCCATAGTTCTTAAAGGATTTTTGGACGAGCAGATATTTTTCGAGTAGGAGTGGAAAGTGTGATGGTGGAAATTATGATTGGCATACGTAAATCAAGCCAAGAGTACAAAGCTTAATTAAAATCATCAACCGTGGGAGTGGGGTGTGCAGAGTGATAAATCTCAGCGCATATGCCATGCGGCATTAACTAGATTGGGATATTCCGGTTTGCCTAGGCTGCCGTTATAGCGCCCTAAAGCGCGGTAGAGGTCACCCTTTTCCATATCGAGGTAGTGGCGAAGAATGATGCAACCATATCGCAGATTGGTGCGCAGGTGGAACAAATTCCCCTCACGTTGGCCGATGAGAGTCAACCAAAACGGCATTACTTGCATATATCCTCTCGCTCCCGCGCTGGATACGGCATATTTCTTGAAACCGCTTTCCACTTGAATAAGCCCCAATACCAATTGCGGATCTAATCCGGCGCGCGTGGCTTCGTAATATACAGTTTTGAGGAAATCCACGCGATAGCCCGCATCCGGAATGCGTCTCTCCAAGCGGCGTGATGTGTCATTTAACCAAATGTTGTACTCCTGTTGCGATGCAAATATCAGTTTGGGTGGTGCTTGATCCGAAACGGAGTGATTTAATGAAGTTTGCACGCTGGCAGATAGAGTCTGATAGGTCTGTGCGCCACCATGTGCTGCGTGGGCAAATAGCAAACCCGCTGCCAGCAAGGATGGCAAAATGTAATTTGAAAAACATTCTTGAATTGGTCGCATAGTTTTAAGAGGGACTCTAAAAAATCCCCCTTCGCACCTTATGCTCTTTAAGATAGTTGTTTTACGGCAGGTTACTGAAATACTTTAAGGCGATGTTTATGCTCAAGTGATTAGTACATCGTTCACAAAAACATTTACACAATAGTCAGTTTGCCATGATGCTGCTTTTCAGAGACGTAGTAGGTCATGCACGTAAAATGGAACGAACACTTATTGATGTTGATGAAAACGAATGAACTGTGCTTATCCGTTTAACGGATATAGATGCGTATAAGGCGCATTGACGGCTAATACAGTCGTATGCCGCTTCGACCCGCTGAATTAAAATTTAAGGCTGTGTTCGTAACTCATGTTGGTAGCTCATCTGGTGAGCCACTCCGACGTGCATACTGTATGTCACGGTGCATGTGCACCGGTTCATGCAGGAGACAGAAATGAGAAGGCCGGAGTTGAAACGAATCACTGCCGCGTTACGGCAACTGACGCCCGATCAGCGTAAGCGTGTAGCGGTTGAATTGGCAGCGCTGGATGCGCAGCCGGCATCGACTATGCTTATCGAGGGGCGCTTCGCATGTGGCGCGACCTGCCCGCACTGTAAGTCGATGCACGTGATTCGGAACGGCCACGCCAACGGATTGCAACGCTATCGTTGTTGGGAGTGCTGCAAGACGTTTAGCGCCCTGACCGGCACTCCGTTGAACCGGTTGCATAAGCGGGGCAAGTGGCTTGACCAGGCGCAGGCACTGGTTGCTCGTGATCGTGCCGGTGCGACGATGGATTGTGTGCTGAAGGCAATGGACATGGCAACGTTGTCTGTTGCGCTGAAACCGTTCTTGGCGAAAGATGTTGTACTCTGTACCGACGGTAGCAAGGCGTTTGCCGGCGCAGCACGTAAGTTGGGTATCGAGCATCACGCTGTCAACCTGTCAGCAGGCATCCGCGTCGACGGTGCTTGGCACGTGCAGAATGTCAACGCTTACCACAGCCGGCTCAAAGCCTGGGTGCAAAAGTTTCGCGGTGTGGCCACCTGCTACTTGGCCAACTATCCCGGCTGGTTTCGTGCTCTTGACCGTGAAAAAGGCAATAGACCGAAACCCCAGCAGTGGCTGGCTATGGCGATCGGTGAAACGGTCTAACAACATGATTTGCGAACACAGCCTAAAAAATCCAGATTTTGGAAAGCAGATGCCGACTATATTTATTGATTCGGCTAGGATATGTTTGAACTAATCTGTCAGTCAAACTGCATAGTGACGGCACTTTGGACTTAAAAACTGCACTTACTGTATCAATAAAATAGACAAAATAATACCTTATCGATTTTTCAATAAAAATTAGTATTTTGCCAGTTATTTCTGTCAGCGCAAAGTAGTAATGTCCGCTTTCTCCCAAATAGAAATGTCCCCTTGAGTTTGCGTTGAGTAAGCTCAGTGCCCGATTAAAACCATAGCGGCGGACACTTTGAAATGGACATGATGATGAGTCAAAAGGAAGCGAAACGCGGGCAGGTAATGGGGTTGCTGTTGGCAGGTAAAGTCGACCAAAAGGAAGCTGGCAAAATGCTGGCTGTCAGTGTGCGTCAAATCAAGCGTATCTTGCGACGTTACCGTACCTTAGGCTTGCCGGGGCTCATCAGCAAGAAGCGCGGACGAGTCTCGAATCGGCGGGGGCATGATCATATCGTGGCGCACGGGCTGCCTGTGGCGCTCTACAGCGACAAACACAGCATCTTCCGCATCAATGCCAAAGGGGCTGCCCCGGAGTCTGGAACACAGTTTGGGCGGGCGACACGGGAACTGGGAATTGAGTGCATTCATGCCAACAGCCCGCAAGCGAAGAGGCGCGTGGAACGTGCCAACCAGACATTGCAAGACAGGTTGCCCAAGGAAATGAGGCTGGCCGGAATATCTGACATCGCCGGTGCGAACAATTGGTTGCCCGGCTTTGTTGCCAGTTTCAACCGGCGCTTTGCGGTGATACCGAAAGATGCGGTTGATGCACACATCGCCTACCCAGGTAGCGCAGATGAACTCACGAATATCCTGTCCGTACAGATCGCCAAAACGCTGTCAAAGAACCTCTCGTTCCAGCATGAATGCAATCTGATACAAGCAAAAATCAGCGGAACCGGATTGGTCATGCGAGGTGCCAAAGTAACCCTGCACGATCACTTTGACGGAACACGGGTGTTACGCTGGAGAAATCGAAAATACACCTATACGACACTCACAAAAGCACAAAGAAAAACAGCAGAAGCGGATGGTAAAACAATCAATGCGCGGGTAGAAGAAGCGATCGTAAAGCGTTGTACAACAGACATCAAGAGGCAAAAACCAGCAGCGGGTCACCCTTGGAGAAAAATGCACGTCGGCAAGTCCGCCCCCGATAGCAAAACCGTTATCCAATAACACCGATGACGAAGGGAGAAAGGGACACTTCTACTTTGCAGGCGAGGGGACATTTCTATTTGGTGTTGACATTTTGTCAGTTATTTCTTGCGAATATTAATTTACGCGTTAAAATCACAAGGTTGAACACACTTAACTTAGGAGACAAAATAATGAGATTAAAGTTAGCATTGCCAATTTTTATATTATTTTCATCAGTCGGCTACGTCCATAATGTATTGGCGAATGATCACGATATAAAACAATCGTCGGAACAACGGGTTTATTTTATCGAACCTAAAGATGGCGCAATAGTCGGTAACGAAGTTAAGGTTGTAATGGGTGTGCAAGGCATGGAAATCAAGCCTGCTGGTGCCGTAGTAGAGAATACCGGACATCATCATTTGTTGATAGATGCACAACAACAGCTGAATGCCGGAGAAGTGATCCCGGCCGGAAGTGACAAGCATCTACATTTTGGCAAAGGTCAAACGGAAACCTCGATCAAATTAGCTCCGGGTACGCATACGTTGACATTGCAATTCGCTAATGGCGCGCATGTTTCTTATGGTGAAAAAATGCGTAGCACGATTAGCGTGACCGCAAAATAACACTAGTCTATTCGTTTAAACGGCGGGTCAATTTCCGCCGTCTCCACCAATCTAAAGGTCTCTGGAAATCATCGGAGAACAATGCAGCCAAGGCACCTAGGGTGATTGGCTGTTTCTTTTTTAAAAGGCTGAACAGCCTGACCGCTGTCCATTCCCTTTGTTGTCGTCAAGAATTGTGCATCCTGATAATCAGAAAGAGGCGCTTCATAAAAATGGGCGCTAGGATTGGTATCGTTTATATGATTTTAACGATGATGAATAGTTCGTCTGATCCATAAAAGGGAGGCGTGGTCTGAACCATCAGAAATTCCACGTATGTGTGCGTGACTTTGAAAAAATAGTAGGAACTTACTTAACAACTGGTGAAGCTATGTTTGATCGTGATGAGTTTTAAGAAGTGATCGAAAAATTAATTCGGCTCACGCGTAAACTTATAGGTTATGTCATGTCTTATTTTCTGATAGTCGAAAAGCATGATAGTTGTAAAAATTAATTCGGCAACGCGCGGCTCATTACATTACTGTGACTAATTGTCATAGTCTAATAAGGTAAACACTTACCAATACAAAGAACATAATTACCGTGCAAATTGAAACAATTATCGGTATCCAGTCTTTCATTTAATCTCCCGTTGATAATGAGAATTATTCTAATAATAAATAGTGATGATTGCAAGCGTTAAATAAAGCACCCCGTAGCTTGCTGCGGGGTGTTTTATTGTTTTTATTTCGTTGGTTTTTAAAGCCAAATCTTCACAATTAGCCGTAATTTCTGCTTTGTCTGCAATATTTGATTTATCTGTTATGTTTGCAGGAACATTGGAGCATCCTGAACTTTATCGAAAGTGCCCATGAGTTTACGATTAGGGGCATGTTCCGCATGACTCGCTAGGTCTCCGATAAGACATGAACGGAGTGTTCATGTCTTATCGGACATGGCCGGAAGCCGCAAGTAGTAAAGATGCTATGTGACTGGACGAAAGTTTCTTGCTTGGTGTAAAGCAGATCCGTTCAGGCTCAGGATGAATGGCGTTATGGTTGCATCTTTGGTGCTAGACACCCATAATTTTGTCTAAATCGAATCCCCATTGCAGTGGATTTTCAATATTAGCGATGCTGTCTGGAGATTTTGACAGGTCAATTGTTTCCTGCAAGATGGACGCGTTAGAGCGAGTTGAGAAAAAAACTTTCACTAAAGGCTTGGTCAAACTATTCTGCGATTGGTCAGCTACGACGCCTAGACGCCCGGATTTCAGTTTAAGCAAGGTGCCGGTTGGGTAAATGCCGACTGTTTTAACGAAGGCATGAAAGATGGCCTCGTCAAAGTGCCCATCCTTCCATTCTGCCATCTTGCGGATGGATTCCGCAGGCTCCCATCCTTTTTTATAGCAGCGATTTGAAGTGATTGCATCATATACGTCACATATCGCACCCATACGTGCAAATAATGTTAATGCCTCACCGGATAGTTTGTCTGGATAGCCCTTGCCATCTACGCGCTCGTGATGGTGTCGGCAGACATCCAGCGTCAAACCGTTTACCTCATTAGAATTTTTGAGAAACTCCCAACCTTTTAGAGGATGCATTTTAATTATATTAAACTCTTCTTCCGTCAATTTTCCTGGTTTGTTGAGTACTTCCTTGGGGATAAAAACCTTGCCGAGATCATGCATTAACCCAGCCAGGCCAACTTGTTTTAGCACCTTGTCTTCCAATCCCAGCTGTCGCCCTAGTGCCATCATCAGGATACAGACAGCGACCGAATGTAAATAGGTATAGTCGTCTACATTTTTTAACCGAGACAAACTAACCAATGCAGAGGAGTTGCGTGCTATGGATTGGTTTATTTCGTCTACCAGCGATAGCGCATCATCAAGTTTGAGTGCATTACCCATGCGCACATCGCTGAACATGGAGACGACAGCCTCCTTAGTTTTGGTATGTATCTTTTTTGCTGCAATTAATTCGACCTGTAAAGACACAGGTGCTTCAGTTTTTTGTGGGGTTTGTTCGATTTTTTTTAGCTCACTTTCGATTTTGATGTCCTCTTCTTTTTGCGAAAGTGTTGCTACACCGGCATCGACATCCAAACCTTTGTTAGTTTCTATCCATATTTCGTCCACCCCACAATTTTTGAGGGTATTGAGGTCTTTGTCTTCAGTCAGCTTGAATGAACGTTTCCAAAAAGGATGATCCATCCAACTGCCACAGACCTCTTGGATATACATACCTAAGCGAACATCATTAACTTTTATTTTTTTCAGCATGGCTGCTAACTAGCTGTAAATTTCATAATGTAAATATTTAAACCTGTCGTGCGAGAAAATAATTGATCAAGCCGTTTGTTGAAGAGTCATGCACAAAAACGCGTTCTTTCGTTTGAAGTTCAGGCAGCAATTTACCAGCAAGTTGTTTGCCGAATTCGACACCCCACTGGTCAAAAGGATTGATATCCCAGATTACGCTTTGTACAAATACTTTATGTTCATAAAGAGCAACCAGCATTCCCATAGTGTATGGATCCAGCTGATCAAATAGTAAAGTGTTAGATGGGCGATTGCCCGGAAATACTTTGTATGGCAACAGCGTTTCCAGTGTTGTACCACTGAGCCCTTGCGCCTGGAGTTCAGCACGCGCTTCTACAGTAGTTTTACCTAGCATCAATGCCTCACTCTGTGCAAAGCAATTCGCCAGCAATATGGAATGGTGATCGCCTATCGGGTTGTGGCTGGTAATCGGCGCGAGGAAATCGGCAGGCACCATGCGCGTGCCCTGGTGTATCAGTTGATAGAAGGAATGTTGGCCGTTGGTGCCGGGTTCGCCCCAAATTATCATACCAGTGGCATAGTCCACTACCTGTCCACTGCGGTCTATGCGTTTACCATTGCTTTCCATCTCCAACTGTTGCAGGTAAGCGGGAAAGTGTTGCAAATATTGATCGTAGGGAAGAATGGCATACGAAGCTGCACCAAAAAAATTGGCGTACCAGATGCCAAGTATTCCTAGTATTACCGGCATGTTGCGCTCCAGGGGCGTTTCACGAAAGTGAGTGTCCATCGCATGAGCACCGGCAAGCAGGCGTTCAAAATTGTTTATTCCAATATAAAGCGCAATGGGCAAACCTATAGCGGACCACAATGAGTAACGACCGCCAACCCAATCCCAAAATTCAAACACATTCTCCGGGTTAATGCCAAATTTGGATGTTTCAGTGAGGTTGGTCGAGACCGCAACGAAATGTTTGCCGACAACCTCGTCAGCGCCTAGATGCTTAGCCAACCAGTGGCGCGCGGAATGAGCATTGGTAAGGGTTTCCAGTGTGGTAAATGTTTTTGAGCTAATTATAAAAAGAGTGGTTTCTGGATCGAGATGTTTCAATGTTTCAGCCAAGTCTGTCGCATCCACATTAGAAACAAAATGCACGTTCAATTGCGCGCTGCCATAAGGCTTGAGCGCCTCGCTGACCATAAGCGGCCCTAAGGCGGAACCTCCGATGCCGATATTTACCACGTCCCGAAATGGTTTTCCGGTATGCCCACAGAAGGTGCCATTGCGCACTGCTTCGGAGAAGTGACGAATATGGTCCAACACGCGATGTACGTCCGGCACAACATCTTTCCCATCGACATACACCGAAGTGTCTCGGGGAGCGCGCAATGCAGAGTGCAACGCCGCACGCTGTTCGCTAGTATTGATTTTGTCGCCATTGAACATGCGAACAATCCAGTCATCCAGTTTTGACTGGCGTGCAAGGTTCAACAATAGGGTGAGTGTTTCTGCGGTAATGAGATTTTTCGAGTAATCCAGCAGCAGGCCATCCAATTGCAAAGAGAATTTGTTGAAACGCTGCGGGTCATCGCAAAACATCTCGCGCATGGTCTGCTGACTGATTTTTATTTGATGAGCCGTTAAAGCTTGCCAAGCTGGCGAATGGACTAGAGTCGACATAGTTATCTGAATATTGATTGATTGAACAGTTACATTATTGACGATTTCACTATTAAAGACAGAGATTCATCATTCAGAATATTTGTAATATGCAGGATATTTTCCTGCATCATTCTCGCCAAAACGAGAATGATGAGTTTATTGGTTATAAAAATTACAAAGATCAATAGTATGACAATAGGATGTGTATAACGTTCGTTTCATACTCATGTTGGCGTGAGCATAATACCTGCGAGCGGCGGCAATTCTATTTCCACGGAATAGGGCTGCCCCATCCAGGGTAGAGGTTCGGCATGCATCTCACTAGAGTTTCCGAGATTGCTGCCACCATAATAGTGTGAATCACTGTTGAAAATTTCCCGATAAGCACAATCGAATGGAACTCCGATGCGGTAGCGGTAACGTGGGACTGGGGTGAAATTAAAGGCAACTATAACTGTCTCGCCATTTCGACCATGGCGCAAGAAAGAAAGCAATGAACGTTCGGTGTCCTGGCAATCAATCCAGGAAAAACCATTTTGTCCAAAGTCTTGTTCATATAGAGCCGGTAAGTCACGGTAAAGATGATTCAAGTCGCGCACCATGCTTTGTATGCCTCGATGCGGCTCCAGGGTGAGCTGCCACCATTCAAGTTCCCAGCTCGATCTCCATTCACGTCCTTGGCCGAATTCATTACCCATGAAGTTGAGCTTCTTGCCCGGACTCGTTATTTGATAAGTAAGTAGTAACCGCAGGTTGGCAAATTTCTGCCAGCTATCGCCGGGCATTTTGTCGAGTAGCGAACCCTTGCCATGTACCACCTCATCATGTGAAAACGGCAGCATGAAATTTTCACTATAAGCATAAAGCTGGCTAAAGGTTAGTTGATTAAGATGATAGCGGCGGTGAACCGGGTCTAACTGCATAAAGCTAAGGGTGTCATTCATCCAGCCCATGTTCCACTTCATTGAAAAGCCGAGCCCACCAAGATAAACCGGGCGCGATACCCCTGGCCATGAGGTGGATTCCTCGGCTAGCGTCAACGCACCTGGGAATACGTCATGTACCATAATGTTAAGTTCGCGCAGGAATTCGATGGCCTCAAGATTTTCTCGTCCGCCCAATTTGTTCGGTAGCCATTCACCTTCCTTACGCGAATAATCGAGATACAACATGGAAGCCACCGCATCCACACGCAGGCCATCGAAGTGAAATTGCGACAGCCAGTAATGCGCACTCGATAACAAAAAGCTTTTTACCTCATTACGACCATAGTTAAAAATGTGCGTACCCCAGTCTTGATGGAAGCCAAGGCGTGGATCTTCGTGTTCATATAGCGCGGTGCCATCAAAATACGCTAGCGCAAACGCGTCCTGCGGAAAATGCGCTGGCACCCAGTCAAGCAGCACGCCAATTCCGGCCTGATGACAGTTATCTACAAACTGGCATAAATCATCAGAGGAACCGAAGCGACTGGTCGCGGCGAAATAGCCAGTCGCTTGATAACCCCATGACTCGTCAAGTGGGTGCTCTGAAACAGGCATGAGTTCAACGTGGGTATAACCCATGTCTTTGAGATAGGGAACAAGGTTTTCCGCCAGTTCGCGGTAGGTATAAAAACGCCCGTCTGGGTGACGTTTCCATGATCCCGCATGAATTTCATAGATATTGAGTGGGGCGTGTAGCCAGTCCCAGTTGTTGCGCTGCTTCATCCATTCTGTATCCTGCCATGTGTGATGGATAGCAGATCCAGCGCGAGCAGCAGTACCAGGCCGTAATTCAAACGCGTTGGCATAGGGGTCAGTTTTGACCAGCAAGGTACCGGCGTGATTACGGATCTCAAATTTGTACAGCATGCCTTGTTCAATTTTCGGGATAAATAACTCCCACACGCCGCTGGAACCATGTGCCGCCATCGGATGAATGCGTCCATCCCAGCGGTTAAATTCGCCTATCACGCTGATTCGCTCGGCGTTGGGTGCCCATACTGCAAAACGCACACCCGGAATGCCGTTAATTTGCATAGCACGTGAGCCCAGTACGCGATAGGCCTGATGTAACTTTCCTTCGTTAAAAAGGTGCAGATCGAAATCGGAAATTTGTGGTGCAAAGGCATAGCAATCATGCACCAAACGCTCAATACTGTTGTTTAGCCCTGATCCGTTTTCTCTGATAAGCAGAGTATAGGGATGGCGTGGTTCTTCGCTACCATACCATTCAAATAATCCATCTGGATGAACACGTTCTAGCGCTTCATCGCCATGCGCGGTTTTCAGCCAGATTTTACTTGCGTAAGGGTTAAAAACCCGCACTACATATCTTTCATTTTCCTGATGTGGGCCAAGATAAGCGAAGGGATTATGTAGTCGCCCTTGCAACAATAATTCAGCACGCGGATCAAGTTTGATGCGAAGATTCTTTCTCATGGTGAGGTGATTATAACCATAATTAAGACCCAGTTATAATTACAATCTGATACAGTTCTGAACAAGATTCAGAATCAACGACTACGAGGGGAATCATGCCGCTAACTGAAAAATTACGTTTCGTAAGTTCAATAACTAAAAGCACTTACGCCATGATTCTGGCGGGAGGGCGGGGCACTCGTCTGCATCAACTTACAGACTGGCGGGCTAAGCCTGCGGTGCCATTTGGCGGCAAGTTTCGCATTATTGATTTTGTGCTATCAAATTGTGTGAATTCTGGCATTAGACGGATAGGTGTGGCGACGCAATACAAATCGCACAGTTTAATCCAGCATATTCAGCGCGGTTGGAGTTTCTTGAATGGCCAGTTCGGCGAATTCATTGACGTACTGCCGGCTCAGCAAAGAATAGAGGAAATGTGGTATCGGGGCACGGCCGATGCGGTATTTCAAAATCTGGATATCATGCGCACAACTAATCCGGATTACGTGCTGTTATTGGCGGGTGATCATGTCTACAAGATGGATTACGGCAAACTCCTCGCCTTCCATGTAGAAAAGCAGGCCGACATGACGGTTGCTTGTATCGAGGTTCCTATTAAAGATGCGAGTGGATTCGGTGTAATGGGCGTGAATATGGAATCACGAGTGGTGAATTTTAATGAGAAGCCTGACCACCCCACTCCGATCCCGGGCAACCCTGATCTGGCGCTGGCCAGTATGGGAGTGTATGTGTTTAACACTCGCTTTCTGTACGAACAATTGGTGCGGGATGCAGATGATAAGAATTCCAGCCACGATTTCGGCAAGGATATCATCCCCCATTTAGTGTCCGCGCATTACCGTGTGTTTGCGCAGAGCT
The DNA here is from genome assembly GCF_013168275.1 of Candidatus Nitrotoga sp. AM1P. Classification (GTDB taxonomy): domain Bacteria; phylum Pseudomonadota; class Gammaproteobacteria; order Burkholderiales; family Gallionellaceae; genus Nitrotoga. Next base: position 808,263 of record NZ_AP019547.1, read on the forward strand.
TTGAAGATAGCTGTGTAAATCTGAATGGCGAAGTACCCTATTGGCGAGACGTGGGAACAATAGACGCCTACTGGGAAGCTAACATGGAACTTACCAAGGTTACCCCCGCCCTTAATATGTATGACCAGGAATGGCCAATCTGGACGTATCAGGAACAATTACCACCGGCCAAATTCGTATTTGATGACAGTACTCGCCGCGGCATGGCAGTGGATTCTTTAGTATCGGGAGGCTGCATCATTAGCGGTGCACACGTGCGTAATTCGCTTCTATTCTCTAACGTGCATATACATAGTTACAGTAATGTCGAGGATTCGGTAATTTTGCCCAACGTAAAGGTGTCTCGTAATGTAACGCTCAAGCGCGTGGTGGTGGACAAAAATTGTGTGATTCCAGAGGGCTTAACGGCCGGGGTCAACCGTGAGGAAGATGCGAGACGTTTTTTTGTAAGTAATAACGGTATTACACTGATCACCCCCGACATGTTGGGTCAGGAAGTGCACCGCGTGCGTTGAACTTAGTTTTACTCATATTTAATTAAATGGAATTTTCATGTCAAGGCCTCTCGATTTAGTTTTTCTCTGGCATATGCACCAGCCAGATTATCGCGATCATGCCAGTGGCGATTTTTTGTTGCCGTGGGTTTATCTGCACGCGATCAAGGATTACACCGATATGGCTTTTCATCTGGAACAACATCCTCAGGTGAAGGTGACGGTAAATTTCGTGCCGGTTTTGCTGGATCAACTGGAAGATTACGAACAGCAGTTCACCACTGGCCAGATACGCGATCCGCTGCTGCGACTGCTGGCGCGCGAGAATCTCAATGATCTGAATGCAGCGGAACGCGATCTGGTGTTGACTAGTTGTTTCCGCAGTAACCATTATAGTATGGTCGCGCCGTATCACGCCTACAAGCGCCTGTCCGACTTGTACAAAATGCTCGAACCTGGCGGCAGTATAGAGCTTGCTTATTTGTCTGGACAATACTTTGCTGATTTGCTGACCTGGTATCATTTGGTCTGGTGTGGCGAAAGCGTGCGTCGCGAACACGACTTGGTTATTCGCCTGATGAGCAAGAATGAAGGTTTTAATTTTGGCGATCGCAAGTGGTTATTCGATCTGATCGGACAAGTTATTTGCGGCATTATTCCGCGCTATCGTAAATTGGCTGAAAGCGGTCAAATTGAACTTTCCACGACACCTCATTACCATCCGCTTGCACCGTTGTTGCTGGATATTAATAGTGCGCGTGAAAGCACACCGGATATCAGTCTGCCGCTATCGAAATGCTATCCTGGCGGAAAATCACGCGTCCGGGCGCATCTTCTTTCTGCTCAAAAAAGTCATCGGACACGCTTTGGCGCCACTCCCCACGGTGTCTGGCCAGCAGAAGGTGCGGTCTCAACCGAGTTATTGCAAGTATTTGCGCAGCAAGAGTGCCGCTGGACGGCGAGTGGCGAGGGCGTACTGGCTAACAGCTTGCGTACAGTTGAGCATCACTTGCCTGAGCGAGCCCAATATCTCTACCGTCCCTATCATTTGCAAGGTGCAGCAAGTGGTGTGCGCTGCTTTTTTCGAGATGACCGCCTATCCGATTTGATCGGTTTTGAATACTCACGTTGGAATGGTAAAGATGCCGCACTGCATTTTGTTTCCCAGCTCGAAGCGATTGCACAACAGGCACCTGAGGGCGAAGCGCCAGTAGTCAGCGTTATCCTGGATGGTGAAAACGCTTGGGAATATTATCCCTATAACGGCTATCATTTTTTTACCTATTTATATTCTGTGTTACAAACACACTCGACAATCAGCACCACGACTTATAGCGGTTATCTGGATCGACTTAATGAGGCTGACGGAAATAAACAGCTTGCCAAGGAAGAAGAGCTGCCGCGCCTCGTTGCCGGTAGTTGGGTATACGGTGATTTCTCCACTTGGATTGGCTCGCCCGATAAAAACCGTGCTTGGGATTTGTTGTGTATAGCGAAACAAAGTTATGACTTGGTAATGGCAAGCGACCGCTTGAACGAGGCAGAGCGCTTGGTTGCCGAAAAACAATTGGCTTCATGCGAAAGTTCAGACTGGTTCTGGTGGTTTGGTGATTACAATCCTGCCCATGCAGTAGAAAGTTTTGATCGCCTTTATCGCAGCAATCTAATGCAGTTATATCGTTATTTGAAATTACCTGTTCCAGTCATTTTAAACTCTCCAATCAGCCAAGGTGGTGGTTTACCTGAATCAGGTGGTACGATGCGCCGTGGCTCTTGATGACGCGCTTGCAATTACCTGGTGACTAATGTGAGTTTACTGTATATCAATCGTAATGAAATATTTTTTGGGTGTGAATTTTTGTGTATGAAAGTAATCGAAGATGAACACAAACAATTACCTCGCTAAAGAAACCCATCCTGTCGTTCGTTTCAATATAACCTGACTGACCTAAAGTTAGATAAACTCGATTATGAAGATTGATTTTCTGCCTCAATTTTAATGGATATTCTGGGAGCCTTAGAAATCTAGTAATCATTGTTTACGCAGATGTCACCATGACCATTTTTTGAGATATCCCGAAGTCATTAGCCATTAACACTGAGTCCGAAAAATGAAAACGTACGAAACAGTTTCCTTACTTTTTGGTGTCCATGCTCATCAGCCGGTGGGCAATTTCCCTGAAGTGGTAGACGATGCGCATCAGCGTTGTTACAAGCCATTTTTGCATATCTTGCATCGCTATCCTGAGTTTCGTTTTGCCGCACATTTCAGTGGCTGGTTACTCGATTACCTGTTCAATAAATATCCACAAGATATGGCTTTACTCACTGAAATGGTACAACGCGGCCAAGTCGAAATGTTCGGTGGCGGTGATACCGAGCCGGTTCTGGCGGTTATTCCCAATCGTGATCGTATCGGACAGATCGTCAGGTTATCTGACAAACTGGAAGCCAGAATGGGTACCAGGGCACAAGGTGCATGGTTAACCGAACGCGTGTGGGAGGCAACGGTAGTTCCTGCTTTATCAGATTCAAAAATTAAGTACGTTACAGTAGATGATTACCACTTTTTGTGCAGTGGCAAACGTATTGAAGAATTGAATGGTTATTTCACTACCGAAGAGGACGGCCGCAAACTCGATCTGTTTCCGATTTCCGAGGCGCTACGCTACCGCATGCCGTTCTCTCCGGCTCATGAAGTAGTGGCTTATCTGGAAAGCCTGACGCGTAACGACATGCAAGCATCCGCCGTGTATTTCGACGACATTGAAAAGTTTGGTATCTGGCCGGAAACTTACCAATGGGTTTATGAGAAAGGTTGGTTGGAAGATTTTATCCGGGGGGTGCTGGCTTCACCGAAAATTACCACACAGACCTATCGTGACTATCACGCAAACGAAAAAACGCGCGGCATAGTCTATCTGCCTACTACCTCCTATATTGAAATGAACGAATGGACTTTGCCGATGGCTGCTGCACATACGTATGCCGATTTGGTTCATACGGAAAAGGCAAGCGGCCATTACGAAGAGCGCAAGGCTTTTCTGCGCGGCGGTATTTGGAAGAATTTTTTCACCCGTTATCCCGAATCGAACTGGATGCACAAGCGCATGTTGGGCTTATCCGAGCGTTTGCATGCCCTGCCGGAAGAGAAACGCACACCCGAGATGCTGGATCAACTCTATATTGCGCAAGCCAACGACGCATACTGGCATGGCTTGTTTGGCGGGTTGTATCTGCCACATCTGCGCCGTGCGGTATACGGTGCTATCGTTCAGCTGGAATCCTTACTAGATAATGCTCTCCCCCGTGTAGCCTGTATTTGCACGGACGCCGACAGCGACGGCCACGATGAAGTTTTCCTGCATAACGCAATGCTGCAAGCTATCGTGAAACTTGATGGCAGCGCCAGCCTATCCGAACTTGATTCTTATCAATTGCACCATAATTTCGGTGATACCTTGCGCCGCCAGTTGGAGCATTATTTCCGTAAAATTGAATCCAGTCACGCCACGCACCCGCATGAAGGTAGCGGTATCGTTTCAGCGCATGATCGCGTGGCTTTCAAGCATGAAATCACTGCGAAAAACTTGATGGCAGACAGCCACGCGCAGACCTTATTTCGCGATTCCTTACTGCTGGATGATGAAGAAATTGAGCTTGCTTATGAATTGATTGAAACAAACACTGAAGGCATATTATTCCGCACCGACTTTGGTGGTAAAACTATACAAAAACGTATTAGCCTGAATGCTAATTGTTTATGCGTTAGTTATAACTTTGATAGCGCATTACAAGGCAGTTTTCTCACTCGTGTGGCACTGGCGATGCCGAGTTGTAATGGTTATGCCGGCCGTTATATCCGGGATGAAAAAATTCTCAGCGGTTTTGGCAGTGAGCTTGAATTGACTGATATGAATGGCTTGGTGCTGGATGACCGTGTATTAGGGGGTAATCTAGTGTTCAATAACAACCACCCGATTCAGTTACTGGGTATGCCTTACTTCACCGTTTCGCAATCCGAAGCCGGATTCGAAAAAATTATGCAAGCCGTAATGCTAACCCTGCGATGGCCACTTTCGCAAAATGAAATGCGTGTTATGTTGACCATAAATTCGGGCAATGCAATGCCGTAATTATCAAAAGGCGGATTCAAGTTCGAAGTGCAACAGCTCATGCTAGCTTGGTGTAGCGCACCTCTACCCCAAATAATACTTCATGCGGTGACCTGAAACCCAGCACTTTGCGTGGCCGGTGGTTGAGTCGTTCTACCGCTCGCTGCACTTGCTCCTCGGTAACGTCAGTCAACGCCATGCCCTTGGGGAAGTACTGCCGCAATAACCCATTACTGTTCTCGTTCAGACCTCGCTCCCAGGAACGGCAGGGGTGCGCGAAATAGATCGCAGTCTGTAGTTCTGCTGCGATGCGTTCATGTCCCGCAAACTCTTTGCCGTTATCGAATGTAATGGTGTGGCATTGGTCTTTATGGGGACTCAGCAAACTCGTTGTCACGGTCGTTACACCCTCGGCATGTTTGCTGCGTAGGTGCCCCGCCAACACATAGCGTGACTTCCTTTCAGCCAGGGTAACCAATCCACCTTTGTGATTCTTGCCGATGACGGTTCCCCCTCCCAATCTCCCATGCGCATCTTTTGATCCACGATTTCCGGACGTTCATTAATGCTGACACGGTTCTTGATCATGCCTCGCCGCTCTTGCCCGCTCGCATATCGCTTGCGGCGTGGTTTCTGGCTACGTAAATGTTGGTGCAGGTCACCTCCATCACGTTTGTCTGCGGTGACATGTCGGTAGATTGCCTCATGGCTGATCTGCAGTTCGCCTTCCAATTCAAGCCGATTGGCGGCTTGTTCTGGGCCGAGGTCTTCCCGGATCAACCTCTCGACTTCCGCCCAGCTCTCCGATGAGAATTGCTTGCCATTGATACAGGTTTGCCGGCGCTCATCACGTAATGATTGCGCCTGCTTTAGCCGCCAGCCACGTTGACCTTTGTTTCGCCTGAACTCTCGTGAAATCGTCGACTTGTCCCCGCCCATCTTTTCGGCAATCCGAGTTTGATTCAAACCCGCTTGTTTCAATCCGTAAATCTGATATCGTTGTCCGCTGGTGAGTTGCTTATATTGCTTCATCTGTGCTCCTTTTACTTGGTCGTTTAAGTGGCTCTGATATTAACGCAGCTCGCCACTTAAATTCACTTACAAAAGTTGCACTTCAGTGTTGAATCTGCTCGCATCAATAAATCATGCGATCGCATCAATACCAGAAGGCAGTCTTCGAGAACTTCAATTTGGGACAAGGCAACATCCGTTACAAGACCGTTACTGAACCGTTACAGTTCCGTTGTCCTTCCGTCCTGCTTCCGTCTTAGTTCCGTTGTCTCAAACTGAGGTTCTCGGCAGTCCACTTATTCCATTATTAATTCAATAAAGCATTAATAATCCATTCCCAAGCCACAATGGACTTGACCATTGGCGCATTGTTCTCGAAGGTATGCAGGGCCACTTCAAGCTGATCCTCCAGTGCATCAAGACTATCGAAGACGCGGTGATGGAAGCGCTTCTCACGCAATTCATCCCACACATGTTCGACTGGGTTGAGCTCAGGCGCATAAGGTGGCAAAGGTAACAGTTTCATGTTCTGTGGTGGTTTGAGTAACCGACTGGCGTGCCAGCCGGCGCCATCGAGCACCATTACGATTTTGTCGCTGGGGTGGCGCGCGCCCACCTCATCGAGAAACAGCTGCATGCAGTCGGTATTGACGTATGGCAAGATCAAAGAATCGAGCTCTCCACTTTTGGCCTCCACTGCCGCGTACGCGTAGGTGTACTCGTGGGTCAGCATCGCTTGGCATAGTGGTCGTACGGGCTTGGGAGCCCAACACCGACGCACGTCGTTGATGCGCCCAAAACGCGCCTCATCCTGAAACATCAGTCGGATCGGTTCGTTTTTGGCCCAGCCCTGACGGATTTCGGCGAGTGTTTGGGGGAGTTTTTTTCCAGTCTGCCTGGGCTACTGGATTGCCTTGCGGATGCCTTTTGTCAGGTGCGAGTTTGCGCCAGTTGTGCCGATGCAGTCATTTGTACACCGATGACAGCGCCATCTTCCGCCCCAGCGCTATTTCGAGTTGGGGCTTGATCTGGCTGACCACCAAAATACCGCCCATACGGGCAGACTCCAGGAACGGTTTGAGCAGTTCGGCTTCGCGCTCAAGGGTGAAGTGCTCTCTGTGTCGCCCTCCGCGCACCGACTTGCCTTTATTGCCTACGGCTCCGCCCTCAATGAACTGGTTGCGCAAACGGCACGCCCAACCTTTGGACAATCCGATGGCCTGTGCTGTTTGCTCCAGACTCATGCCGTATTGAAGGGGCAAGACCACTGCCTGTGCTTGTCGCGTAACTGCTCAATCGTCGTCGCTGAAGCAATGGCTTGGGGTGCGATAGCAAGTACATCCTGGCCTCGCGGTGGTCGTGACATGAATTACCTCCCCCGTTTATTCGATCAGGAGGTAATTATTGCACTATTGATGTATAAATTGAATTACACGCCGCTTTCACGCGTGAAAGGCGCGTGCACCAAACTGAGGTTCTGAAATACCCATGCCTCCTTTGGTTGGAGCTTTGAATATTTAATGTTTGACATGCGAAACGCTACGCTATACGATAACCCATGATTAAGACATTTCGACACAAAGGACTGCAAGTCTTTTTTGAGACTAGCAGTAAGGCAGGCATACAGCCGCATCATGCTTCGAAACTTAAGCGACAATTAATACGCCTTAACGCAGCGAAAAACCCCGACTACATGAACATACCGGGATGGAATCTGCACTCGTTAACGGCTAACTTTGCCGGACATTATTCAGTAAGCGTAAACGGTAACTGGCGTATGACCTTCACCTTTGACGGTGAGAATGCCGTGTTAGTTGACTATCAAAATTACCACTAGGAGAAAAGATCATGAGCAAAATGCACACCCCCCCGCACCCTGGCGCAACCTTGCGTGAAGACGTATTGCCCGCATTAGGATTAACTGTTACCGATGCTGCAAAGCAACTAGGCGTTACCCGTGCGGCCCTGTCTCGTGTACTGAATGAGCACGCCGCAATCTCCCCAGAAATGGCACTACGCCTAGAAGGATGGCTAGGTTTGGAGAATGGCGGTCATGCTGATGCGTGGATTGCGCAGCAGACAGAATATGACTTATGGCAGGTACGCAAGGCAGGCATGCCCAAGGTGCAGCGCGCCGTATTGATCGCCGCCTGAAAGAGCAGCACCGTCGCCTGACGGTATCAGGCAAAAGCGGCGGCAAGGGTGACATCAACACCCGAACCGCCTAACCAAAACGTGAAAACAGGAGTTACACATAATGGCTAATTTAAATTGTAGCATCGGCGTTAACGATTACTGCGGAGGCATGAAAATCGCCACTCGCAAGACGAAATAGATTTTAGGCGGCAAAATTCCCAAGTCTGCTGATGACTTGTCTTTTGCTGGGCGAGATGACGACAAGTTTAGTTGGTGGAATGTAATACCCCCTAAAACTGACTACGCTCATAGTTGTACCATTGGACAAACGTGCTAACCCACTGTCTGGCTGTTAGAAGATTTTCAAATGCCTGACATGGATAGGCTGGCCGGTATTTCAACGTCTTGAACAGCGATTCCGAAAAGGGATTGTCGTTGCTGACCGCAGGACGACTAAACGAGGGAGCGACGCCCAGCGCTTGCAAGGTGGCTAACATGGTGGCGCCTTTCATCGGGCTGCCATTGTCAGAGTGCAGCACTACTTGATTCGGTACGATGGCTTCACGTGCGCAAATGTCGCGCATGACTTCACCGGCCAAGTCGCTACTTCCAGCGTCATAAATCTGCCAGCCGACGATTTTTCGGCTAAATATGTCCATGAACAAATACAGGTAAAAATAGATACCCTTCACCGGTGTCGGCAGATACGTGATGTCCCAACTAAACAACTGATTGGGTGCTGTGGCACAGAGCGCACGCGGTTTGTAACGTCGTTGCGCGGGTCGTTCTGCACCCCGATACCTGAGCTGATTCTCTGCCCTCATGATTCGATAACGTGTTGATTTAGAAGCGATGTATTTTCCACGATCAGCCAGTATAGGTACGATCTGGCTCGGCGGCAGACTGCCGAATTCTTCCGGGTTTACAACGGTCAACAGGCGTTCACGCTCCAACACACTGAGCTTGTTTTTTGGCATCTGCTCCCGCATGGGTCGCTGATCGCCGCTTGACTGGTCGCGCTGCCAGCGCTGTAAGGTACGTTCGCTGAGGGTGATGGCCGCACAGGCGCGGTCCGGAATTCATTGCCTCCGCCACCAGCACGATGACTTGGTCGCGCTCTATGAGGGAAGTCATTTAACCTCGTCCTCATGCAGTAAAGATTTTTGAGTACAGGCGGTCAACAAATAACTAAAGCAGCTCAACTGGGCTATCTATCACCCGCTGCATTTAAACGCCAATTCCATGAAAAAGATTGACTGCATGATCACATTCATATCCATTATTGACAACCAATTTCGATGTAGTGTGTTGTAAAATCCTTAGATACAAAAAGACGTAAAACAAATCATGCCAGGTAACTTGAATTTCAATGTTTTAATTGCATTATGGGTGTTACTGACGCTCATCGCCTCCTCCGCCCACGCGCAACCATTTGAACTCATTACTGGCCGTGTCGAATCTTTCACCCGGCCCGCTAACGATGGCGTCTCGCCCTTAAAGCCCCGTCGCGCGAGCATTTCGCCCTCACCCCATTCAATCTCGATCGGTATCCTCTCAAATGAAAAAAAATCAGCCGAAACTAATGTCGATTCGCGCCCCGGTACGCCCCGCAAAATTGGCTTCGGCCGCGAAATTCCCCAACTGAGAAATCTCACTGATACCGCTAGCCAATTAAAGTGGCAGAACACGCCCCAAGGCGGAAAGATTGCAGCGATCAGCATTACGTCACCTCAGGCAACGGGAATCCGCATGGGTATTGTGGTGCGCCGCATGCCGACGGAAGCCACCTTCCGCTTCTATTCCCAAAGATCAGAAGCCTCCTACGAAATTGCCGGCAAAGAGATCATGGAGACCATCCAACGCAATTTGGATGCAGGCGACAATAGCGACGCGGCCCGTACCTATTGGTCACCCTATGTCGAGGGCGAAGAAATGACCCTGGAAATCGAATTACCGTTGGGTATCAGCCCGGATACACTTGAAGTCGCCATTCCCAGCGTTTCTCATTTTTTTTTTAGCATCCTCCAAGCTGCACCAGGAGAAAAGGTTTCCAAGATTGGACAAGCCGCAAGCTGTGAAATCGATGTGTCGTGCTATAGCGAATGGAGTCCTGAAAGCAAATCCATAGCAAAAATAACCTTCATCGAGTCTGGAAGTAGTTACCTGTGCTCGGGAACACTCCTCAATGACGCAGCGTCAAGTGGGACGCCTTATTTTCTTAGTGCCAATCACTGCATCACCAATCAGACGATTGCATCGACCCTGCAAACTTTCTGGTTTTATCGCTCTGCGGCCTGCAACAATGGCACGCTTAATCCAGATTTTCAGACACGCACCGGTGGAGCAACATTGCTCTATGGTAGCGAGACAACCGATACATCCTTCATGCAGCTGAACAAACTCCCACCGGCTGGAGCCTTATATGCGGGATGGTCCGCGAATACACCGAAACTATATGCGCATGTGGTGGGCATCCATCATCCGCAAGGCGATTTGCAGAAAATAAGTTTCGGCTCATTTCAATCTTTTCAGGACTGTACTGCTACAAATCCGATCACGGACACTTATCAATGCACATTCGCAAATAAAGACAACGGGAAGTTTCTTGATGTTGCCTATACTTCCGGGATTACAGAAGGTGGCAGTAGCGGTGCCGGTTTATTCGAGACAATAAATAATGCCCATTATTTGATTGGTCAATTGAGGGGAGGAAATCCAAGCTGCTTTGGCAGTGGAACAGATGAATATGGCCGCTTTGATGTCGCATACCGTGATGCACTTTACAAATGGCTGAACGCTGGCCCGACGTTTTTACTATCTGTCAGCAAGCTTAATAACGGGACTGTAATTTCGTCCCCGGACGGTATCAACTGTGGGGCAAGATGCAACGCACCTTTTATCCGCGGAACCAATGTAACACTTGCAGCTACACCTGCTTCGGGGTTTATTTTTTCCGGGTGGAGCGGAGCATGCAGTGGCATCAGTGCTACCTGTTCCGTGGCCATGAATGCGCCCCAAAGCGTAACCGCAACCTTCTCCCCCGTTACCACCCCTAGAACAGTTGTCGAATATTACAATCCCGATCTGGATCATTACTTCATTACGGCCGATCCCGGCGAGCAGGCTTTTGTTGACAGTGGCGCAGTTGGACGCTGGCAGCGTACGGGGGTTAGGTTCGCGTCTGGCGGAAATGTGCCTGTGTGCCGCTTCTACGGCAGCGTCTCGCCCGGGCCAAATTCCCATTTCTATACAGCCAGCGCAGAGGAATGCACGCAGCTTAAGCAGTTGCAGGCGATAACGCCTGCAACACAAAAGCGCTGGAATTTCGAGAGTCTCGATTTCCTGACGATGATGCCCATAAATAACATATGTCCCGCCAACACCACGCCGATATATCGCGCCTACAATAACGGATTTAGTAAAAGCATCGACAGTAACCACCGAATCACCAACGATCAGGCCACGATTCAGGAAGTAGTAGCTCGCGGCTGGATTAATGAAGGTGTCGTGATGTGCGCAGCGCAGTAAGCTCTGCTTCGTTATCCTGAAAATCCCGATACGACGATAGAGATGTCATGACTGCTCGGATCGATAAAGTGCACTTTCAAGTTGCAGACATTAACAAAAGTGTTTTTAGATTTTTATCCATTTTTGTAGCATAAATTATATTGAGCATCCCTAACGCATTTTCGCTACTGCATCCTCCACCCGCTCCACCGCAATAATTTCCATACCCGCTATTTCTTGTTTCGGCTTATTAGCCTTGGGAATAATGGCTAAGGTAAAGCCTAGCTTGGCAGCCTCTCGCAAGCGTTCCTGACCACGCTGCACCGGACGTATTTCGCCAGCCAAGCCGACTTCTCCAAACACCACCAATTTTTCTGGCAGAGGTTTATTGCGTAGCGAAGATACGATAGCCAGCAACACGGGCAAATCGGCACCCGGCTCGGTAATTTTCACGCCACCCACCGCATTGATAAACACATCTTGATCAAAACAGGCGATGCCTGCATGACGATGCAGTACGGCCAGCAACATAGCCAAACGATTTTGTTCCAAACCCAATGAAAGGCGACGCGGATTGGGCGAATGCGCCTCATCCAGCAGGGCCTGGATTTCCACCAGCAGCGGACGCGTACCTTCCTGCGTCACCATCACGCATGAACCCGCCACTTGCGCGCCATGCTGCGACAAAAACAACGCGGAGGGGTTGCTCACCTCACGCAATCCTTTTTCGGTCATGGCGAACACGCCTAATTCGTTTACTGCACCAAAGCGATTTTTAAACGCGCGTATCATGCGAAAGCTGGAGTGGGTATCGCCCTCGAAATACAGCACTGTATCTACGATATGTTCCAACACACGCGGGCCGGCCAACGTCCCATCCTTAGTAACATGGCCTACCAGAATCATGGTCACTGCTGTGCTCTTCGCCATGCGCGTGAGTTGCGCTGCGGATTCACGCACTTGCGCTACCGAGCCGGGAGCTGATGTGAGGTGTTCAGAATACATGGTCTGGATGGAATCGATCACCACCACATCGGGTTTTTCCTGCTGGATGACAGACTGGATTTTTTCCAGCTGAATTTCAGCCAGCAGGTACATTCCCCGCGCATCCAGCGATAGTCGCCTCGCACGCAAAGCAATTTGCTGTGCCGATTCCTCGCCACTGACGTATAAAACTTTTTTATGTGTAGCGAGATGCGCCAGCGCTTGCAACAGCAGGGTGGATTTACCTATTCCGGGATCACCGCCGATCAAAACCACACCACCACTCACTAACCCGCCACCCAACACGCGATCAAACTCGGCGATACCAGTTGGCGTACGCGGGACTTCTTCCGCCCCTACTTCCGCCAGTGTCTGCATCATGCTCGTTGTCGCCAGCGAGCTGTAGCGATTTTTTCCGCTAGTCGCCAGTTCTGCCACACTTTCCACCAGCGTATTCCAAGCCGTGCAATGCGGACACTGCCCCTGCCATTTGGAAACCTGTCCGCCACATTCAGTGCAGCTATATATTATTTTTGCTTTCGCCATAATTACCTTTTATTTGGAACAAAACAGGAAAAATTGGCGCCGTCAAAAATTAAAACTTCTACAGAAGGCCAGGTTTAACGAGGTTAGACATGAGAAATTTTTTTGCTGCGGGATAAATCGTCTTGAATAAACAAAAAGCTCAACGCATAGCTGGCACCGTCAATGACCTCATGTGATTTACGTCAAAATAATCTGCCACAACATATCACCCTTGCCTGTAAACAAGAAATTGCTTCCTAGTGGCAGACAATCAGCTACTCCATATACCCCCTCAAAACTTCCGGCAAGCATTGTTTATGCGAATGTATTGATGAATATTGCTGTACTTTATACATTCTGGCAGGCTCTTGTTTTTATAAAACCTTCAATGCAATTCATCCGCTGATCACCAGCACCTATCAGTGGGATTTTTTCCAATCACTTGCCAGTTCTTTCGCTTCGGTAATTTGGGATGCCGTCATAAACGATTCTGCAATTTTCAGTCCATTTTTTGCACTTTCATCACCCGCCTCACTGGCAAGATTGAACCATTTATGTGCTTCAACATAGTCCTGTGTAACACCATGACCTTGCGCATACATGAGTCCCAAATTGTTTTGTGCAACCGGGTGTCCCCTATCTGCGGCCTTACTCCACCATGTCACAGCTTGCTTCTGATCCTGTTCTACCCCTTCCCCCGTATCATACAGGCCGCCCAGATTTAATTGAGCATCTGCACTTCCCTGCCCTGCAGCCATGCTATACAAAAACACAGCCTGCTGGTAATCCTGGGTAACGCCTATGCCTTTTTCATACATAAAGGCCAGGTTGTATTGGGCCACTTCATCTCCCTGCTCTGCAGCCTTGCGAAACCAGAACACAGCCTGCTCGTCGTTCTGTTCAACGCCTTGGCCTTTTGCATACATAAATCCCAGATTATATTGGGCCTCTGAATTTCCCTGCTCTGCGGCTTTGAGCAACCAGAACACAGCCTGCTGGTAATCCTGTGCAACACCTTCGCCTCTGGCATACATAAGCCCAAGATTGTTTTGGGCCAATGGCTCTCCCTGCTCTGCTGACTTGCGAAACCAAGGCTCTGCTTTTTGAAACTCCTGAGTAACTCCCAACCCTTTTGCGTATATCAGTCCCATATAGTTTTGGGCTAGTGCATGTCCCTGCTCTGCAGCTTTCTTAAATGATTTTATGGCTTTAGCATAGTCTTTGCTGGCTATAAGCTTTTCACCTTCTTCAAAGTCTTTAATGACCGCCCCTGCGGGTGTTGATGGCTTCATAAATTTCTCTCCGTTATTTTAATCGTGGCTAGCGGCAAATCTAATTAACGCTGTGGGAATTAAGTTTATAAGTCAGAATCATTGATCACACAATGGCTGGCATCTTCGAATGATGTCATCAATTGCGCGCCGATGTCGAGAATATATTTTGTTTTTTCTTTAAGCAGAAAGCAGCGATTTTCTATCGCACAATTGGCCCCGTTTCTGACTAAAATGCAAATAGCCATCTAAGGTATTAGCTCTCGCTTTGCGTTTCTGTTTGTTTTTTTTGCGTCACCCCAATGTGCGAATCACCTCGCTTAAGCGCCAGTGCATTCTGTTTTTGCCGCTCAACAGCACGGGCGCGTGTTTTTTCCGGCAGGGTATCAAAACAATGCGGACAAGATATGCCCGCTTGATAGCTGGGTAACGCCTTATCATCCTGTGAAACGGGGTGACGGCAGGCATAACATTGATCATGCGTTCCTACTTTCAGGCCCTGTCCAACAGAAATTCGCTGGTCGAATACGAAACACTCGCCCTCCCACATGCTCTTTTCAGCGGGAATATTTTCCAGATACTTGAGGATCCCGCCCTGTAAATGGTAAACCTCCTTGAAACCCTGTTCGAGCATGAAAGAAGTTGCTTTCTCACACCGAATTCCGCCCGTGCAGAACATGGCAATTTTTTTATGCTTTGCGGGATCAAGATTTTTGCTGATGTATGCAGGAAACTCGCGAAATGTAGTGGTGTGGGGGTCAATTGCACCTCGAAAAGTTCCTATGTCGTATTCATAGCCATTTCGTGTATCAATTAGTACTACATCTGGATCGGAAATTAGAGCATTCCAGTCTTTTGCCTCTACGTAGGTTCCGACCTTTTCGTTTGGGTCCACTCCTGGTACGCCTAGCGTGACAATCTCTTTTTTCAGGCGAACTTTCATTCTGTCAAAAGGCATCTCATCCGAATAAGACTCTTTATGTTCGATACCTGTTAATCGCGCATCCGCCCCGAGAAAACTGATCAATGCATCTATCCCGGCACGCGTGCCGGCGACAGTTCCGTTAATACCTTCCGCAGCCAGCAAAATTGTTCCATTAAGCCCTTGTGCAATGCAAAAATCGAGCAGACCGTTTTGTATCTCACGGTAGTCAGGCAGTTTGGCAAATTTATATAGCGCAGCAATAACAATATTAGCCATGAATTATTTAACTCTATTAAAACGTATGGGATATTTCGTAAAATTTTCAGCTATACAGCACGAAGCTCGGACGCCTAGGGTACTGCGTGCCGATTATATGCTGGCATTGATTCCAATGTCGTTGTTGTGTACTGGGCGCCTCGTACTCAAAGTTTGAATATTAAACCGGTTCAGAACAGCTTTCCAGTGTTGGTACAAGGCAACAATATCGGACTGCTGTTATTTTTCTCAACTAGTCACCCCGCTCAGGGTTGGGATGTTTCTGCAACTTGCGTTGTAACGTGCGCCGATGCATATTAAGCGTCCGGGCGGCAGCGGAAATATTACCGCCACAGTCAGCAAGCGCCTTTTGCAGATGTTCCCACTCCAGGCGATCCACTGACATTCGTTTCGTTATAACCGCAGCTTCAGCGATACCTGGCTGATGATCAAAAGCCGCAACAATTTCATCCGCGTCGGCGGGCTTAGCCAGATAGTATGTCGCCCCCAGCTTCACTGCCTCCACAGCAGTGGCTATGCTCGAATAGCCGGTCAGCACCACGATGCGCGCGTCAAAATTACGCTCCTTGAGATAAGCTACCAGTGTCAAACCTGACGGCCCAGGCATCTTTAAATCAATCACCGCGTGAGTGGGAAGATTTTGTGCAATCATTTGAATGGCTTCATTCACATCGTTTGCCACGCTTACCGCGAAACCGCGCCGAGAAAGAGCCTGCGCTAACACCCTGCAATAGGTGACATCATCGTCCACCAACAACAGCTTACGCGCGCGCGGTAACGAGTTTTCCAATTCGGGTAAGGTCATATTGAATTCGTCACACGCAAACGAGCCAAGGGCAATGTCACGCGGGTGCACACCCCTCCGCCATCCCGATTCGACAAGGAGAGTGCTCCGCCAAACCGACGTAGTGTGGCATTGACCAGAAATAATCCCAGTCCCTGCCCGCCTTCTTTGGTGGTAAAAAATAATTTTCCGGCATGCGTTTCCGCAGAAGGAGTTAAGCCTGTGCCGCGGTCGAAAACTTCAATCTTCAATTGCTCTACATTGCAACTGACTTCCACCTCAACACTGTGCTCCGAGGCATCAGCTGCATTATTTAAAATATTCGTGATAACTTGGCCCAACACTTGTTCCGCTACAATCTGCGGTGCGGGAGATGGACCCGTCCAGCGATAGCTTACCTGCGCCGAGGGACGCATACTGCGCCATTGTGCAAGCAAATCTGTCAGATAACTATCAAGCGCGACGCTGTAACCACTTTCCGCCCGCGCTTGTTCTGTCGACGAAAGCATGTGCGAAAGCGTGTTTTTACAACGCGTAACTTGATCACGCAACAAGTGCAGCTCTTTCACCAATTCGGGCTGCATCGCATATTCATGCTCAAGTTCTTTAAGCACTACTGCCATCGTCCCCAGCGGCGTGCCTAATTCATGCGCCGCACCCACTGCCAGTGCGCCGAGCGCCACCAGATGTTCATCACGCAGCGCATTTTCACGTACTTCAGCCAGCATGCGCTCACGTTCGCGCAAGGTGTTGCCCATCTTCACCACATAATAACCAACCAACCCTACGCCCAGAACAAAACCGAACCACATGAGCCAAGCACTTGAGTCAAGACGGGCAACGTGGTCAATATGAAAATGCGGCAGCGGAATATACACGAACATCAAGAACGTATAACAGGCCACAATTACCGCAGCCAACAACCAGGCGTAAATAGCCAGCAGCGTAGCAGCGGCTATCGTGAGCGGCAACAATAGCAGCAACACAAACGGATTAGTGGTACCCCCAGCCAGATAGAGCAACGCACTAAGCAACAGAACATCCAGCACCAACTGCCCGAACACCTCAATCTCCTGCACTGGCCATGGCAATTTAAACCGTATCCAGGTGAGTATATTAAGCACCAGCAGCACAGTACCGATCACTGCAAATGGCAACGGCATCCCCATGCCTTTTGCAACCACCAGCACCGCCAAGGTGAGGCCAACCACGGCGATATTTTTGAGCACCAACACGCGCCGCAGATTCACTGGCGACGACGTTAAAAAAGAAACAAATGGTTTCATTAATTAATCCAGTAATTCAATTCCTTAAGGAAAAACATAAGAATAATAGCATCTCGTACCTTGTCGCCTGTGCACCTACTCACTAACCAATCATAATTGACGCACTCCGATCATAAAAGCTGAGCAGGACGAATGTTGTAAAAATAGAAGCAGAAAAAACCTAGATAGAGGTCGTAGTGAAAATGGTGACTGGGCCTCGATGTCTACTAACCAAGGCACATCTGGGTTGGCTAGCACTCTAAATTGTACCTGCTTGTCCGTCACAATCGTGCGAATCGACACACGCGCACGGACCGAAGTTTGCGGCCCAGCAGCCGCCGCCATCCAATGACGACCCCGGATAGGCTAAGCGCGGTACCGCACAGGCTGAGTGAAATAAGCACGATGTCCCACAAGGGGCGTCTTTCCAGCAGTGGCAGCCAATCCCAGCTATGCAACATCGCAAATAGCCAGCGGCTCAAGCGTTTTGTACTGTCTGTATGTCCGAGCACTGTGCCGGTCGCCGGATCAATGTGTACCCAAGTGGCGTGGGCATTGTCGAATACGACGCGCCACACTGGCAGAAATTTTTCCGAGCCACCCGTCATCGTGTGCGGCTCCCGTGAGTAATAATACAAATCGTAGTCGGTCAATACCTCAATGCGTGCAACGGGATCGGGAAGCAAGCGCGCAACACTAGTTTTCAATGCCTCGAAATTAGGTACATAAACATTCGCCGATTCTGCATTGAATACGGTTGGCCGAGCGCTGCCACTAATATTCACAAGCACTAAAGTCTGACCAGAAGCGCGTATCCAGTGCAGCTCACGCACGCCGTTCGGCGCAGCCGCAAGCAACTGTTGCGGTGAAGCTTGCTGGCTGGAAATATTCAACGGCCCTCCGTTCATCGCTACGGTATTTAAGGCTGGTGCTCCACTGTCAAAAATTTTCCAGGGGTTCATTGACATCAGTCCACTGAATATCCACGTCAACGTGACCAGTGCAAACAACAGTCCTAGAATATGATGCCAGCGCATCACAAAACCATGGTAGGGAGAATGTGAGCCACGCCTGTAAACACGTGTAAATCGCCAGCGCATGATTCCGACAGCTGTGCCAGTGAGGGCCACACCAATACCAAGAATCGAGAGCCAGATGACAATGTCGGTCCAATATGCGTTAAACATATTGCCGCGAAAGGGATAGAGCCAGTGGATCCACGCGCCAACATAGTTCCATAAACGCTCGATACGCGGGGCATCCCGCACCACTTCGCCGGTGGTACCTGAGACATAAAGCAACGTTGTATCGGCGTCGACGAGCCGCACCCTATGCAACGGGCGATGTGCATCCAATCCGCGCGAATGGGTGAAGGCGTCTTCGTCGATGATCCCCTCATAATCGATGGCAACTGCCAAACCGGCAAACACAGCGGCACTCGCCAGCGCATGCGCGCGATCAACCTGCCGCAATACGGCGCCAGTGCTGGCGTCTATCACCACCGTACCGATACCTGGTGCCACCCGGCGCCGACCACTTGCCAGCCCGACATTCGGATCACGAGCCGGCACGGCTAAGTAGACCGCACGACCACCGCTGGCCACAGCCAACCGGAGATCCTGCAACGGCCCCTTGATACCGGCTGCATCCAGCGCCTGCCTAGGCGTCAGCGTGATGGTCGCCGCATTGAGCGATGGTAGGTGCTGTATTCGTTCTGCGGCAGTCAGTTTCGGGTAGCCCACATACATCATGACTATCCCCGAGATGAACCACATCGCGAAGAAGATGCAGGCGGCGATTCCAAGCCAGCGATGAATCAGGAATAGCCAACGTTTAGCATACGCCATAAATAACGCGTCCTTAAAACGCCGCACTCAAAGTAATATCGGCTGTGCGCGGCGGCCCCAGGTAAGCCATCGTGCTACCGACGTTCGCGGCGTAAATACGGTCAGTCACATTACGAACGCGGCCTATCATAGACACCGTCTTACTCATTTTCCAGCGCAAACCAAGATCAAGCAGCGTGTAAGCTGACCAATTCATTGTGTTATCAGCATCTGCATAAACTTTGCCGACGTAACGCACGCCTGCACTTGCTTGCCAAGCGCGCGTGATGTCATACGAAGACCACAGGTTAGCGACCGTCGATGGCGTATTGATTGGCGTTTTACCGGCCAGTGAAATACCGTTCTGAACAAAGTTCTCAAATTGCGCATCGACATAGGTAATATTGCCCTGCAACGACAATCTGGAGGTAGGTTGCAGCCCAACGGCCAATTCCACACCTTTAGCTGATTGTTCCCCGACCAAAACGGTGAGTGCGCTGTTGCCCAACACCGGAGTAGCAATATTTTTGCGGGTAATACTGTAGGCCGCGACCGTGGCCGTGCCTTTGCCTTGCCAGAAATCAATTTTGCTACCAATTTCTACCTGCTTGCCCGTCGTAAGTGCGGTGTTATCACGCGCGGCAGCAAAAGAGGCCGTGGTAAGAATACCGGACGGAGGATCAGCCGCCGTTGAATATTGCGCGTACAGATTAGCACCCGGTGCAACGTCCCATACCAAGCCGAGGCGACTGGTCGTTGGGTTATATGTGCGCGCGAGGGTAGCAGGATTAGCTGCTGTCACCGCACGGCGATTTGTCAGATCAAGTTCGATGCGGTCATGGCGCAGCGCAGTGATCAGGTTTAAAGTCGGCATTAGCGTTGTGCGGTTTTCAAGGTACAGTGCAGTTGAAGTGACCTTGACTTCCCGGTCAGGGTTGAAGCCTGGTGACATGCCGGGCACTTGAAAAAAACTTTCGGTAACAAAATTGTACGGATCGACTGTACTTACGACAGCAGGTAGGCTATTCGGGAATCGCGTCTGCTTGTTTACGCTCACGTCCAGCCCGAAAGACCAATCACTCCTAAGGCCAGCAAGTTGCCCCTTGTATAGCCCATTAACGCGGTCACCAAAAACTTGATGGTCATGCCGTTGCAGAAAAGTATTCGAACGAATCACGGCTGTGTTGGCCGGATTGAAAACATAAGTTTCAACATTGCGGTAATCGCGCAGTGCATCATAAGCATACGCAGTATTCTGGAATTGCAGCGCATCGGTCACACGCCAGTCGGTCACCGAGCGCAACCACTGTACACGCTGAGCATAAATACTGTCAGTACTGTTGTAGTTTTTGAAGCGGGTGCCGGGATCAACGCGTAACGTACCCGTAGCCGGATTGGTTACTGGCGTTCCCCAGTATGGCCGGTCGACATCCTCATCCTGGTATTCATAAGCCAATTTATGGGTCAATCCACCGCCAAAGTCCGACAGCAGTGAGGCGGCAACTTGTGTGGCCTTGCTTTCAGTGCCATTTATCCAGCTGCCCGCGTTACGGTGGTTCACGTCAATTCGCGCATAGTGGCTGCCCGCTCCGCCATCGCCAATGATGCGGCGATTTAATCCCAGAGACACTTCCTTGAGGTTATAAGCGCCCAGCCGCACTCTCGCTTCTGAAAAATCACCTCTTTCCGCGATTTTGGTGATGTAATTAATAGAGCCGCCGACCGCACCTGAGCCAAAAAGAAAACTGGATGGGCCACCGATAACCTCAACGCGGTCGTAAATCCAGCTATCCACCGGGCGGGCTGCAATCGAATATTGCACATTAATACCGTTGAATAATTGACTAAGTGACCCACTGCCAAAGCCCCGATAAAAAACACCGATATTGCCTGGCGCATCGTGCGCAGTGACACCAGGAACTGCCCGAAGTATTTCCTGGGTGTTTTGCGCACCACGTGCATCAATGGTGGTGCGGTTAACAACCGTAACCGAAGCTGGCGTCTCGCGCGGCGTCAGCCCGAGGCGGCTGCCGGTTTCAGAAGGTTCGTCAAGGTTAAGTCGGCCATTGGCGACTGGTACTGTGCCTACGACATCAATTTGCGGCAATGTTACTAATTCAGGTTGGGCATGGCTGGGAGCGGACGTCATCACAAAAGCGGAGAAAATACTGATTGACAAAACCGTAGGAACGACCGTTGCTAAACGGGCGCGTGGCAACTGAGTTGCTTTAGATTCTTGAGAACGCTGCTTACGCACTTTAAATGCGAGCATGTATGTACGCTGGGTGCGGCGTGCTAATTTCTTGGCCATAAAAAACTCCTTGTTGTTTTCCAGACCGATCCCGGTCAAGCTAAATGCCAAGAGTTTTCACTTATAGCGCTGCTTAGACAAACATGGTTACTTCCAATAAAGTAGCCACGTTTATTTGCGCAACTTTCCCCGATTTACAAGCGAACTCTGGATGATTTGCTAAATGTGCAGAATTTTGTCCACGGCAGAAAACGTCGCTTGCGATAAACGCAGAACCACGGTGGTTAACTCGGAGCGCACCAAAAATTTCACTTAAATTATGAAGCGCACGAATCATAAGGAAGAAAAATCATCTTGAGAATGTGGCAAATTGTCGCGCGGCAATTTGTCGCACCACGGCCAATCAGCCTATGAGGGCAACCTGAAAAACATAACCTAATGTTTTTCAAATCTTTAAATGTAGATGTCAAAATAAAGCACCCCGCAGCAAGCTGCGGGGTGCTTTATTGACCGAGCCAATGACAAAATAGCCCATATGATGGGATAGCATAAATCCGTAAATTAATATGCTCCCCAAACTTGGCTGCACATAACTTATAGCTGTGTTATTCCTCCGCCGCTGGTAAACGTATGGTGTACTGACCTGTTTTTTCATCACGTACCATCATGAGCAGATTATTTTTCTGCGCGTCTTCCACCAATTCTTTGAACGAACGGTAGCCGTAAGCCGATTCAGCAAAACCTGGTTTCCGACGCTGCATGGTAGGTTTAACCATGGAATACCAGACTTTCTCCTCCCCCCGTTCAGCAATCAATGCTTCGATGGTTTCGACAATAAAATCGAGTGCTTCCTGCCGCTTATCATCTTCAGGTTTCAATATTGATTTTTTCGTCGTGCCACCGACAGGTGTTTTTGCCGGGGATTTTTTTTCAGCGCGTTTTTTCTGTGCTTCCTGTTCGCGTACCAGATCATCATAAAAAATGAATTCATCACAATTGGCACTGAGCAAGTCAGAAGTCGAATCCTTAACCCCAATCCCGATCACATATTTGTTGTTCTCTCGCAGCTTGGAAACCAATGGGGAAAAGTCCGAGTCACCGCTGATAATAACGAAGGTATCAACATGGGATTTGGTATAACAAAGATCCAGCGCATCGACGACCATACGGATATCAGCAGAATTTTTACCTGATTGGCGCACATGCGGGATCTCAATCAATTCAAAAGCAGCTTCATGCATCGTCGCCTTAAATTCCTTGTAACGATCCCAGTCACAATAAGCTTTTTTGACGACAATGCTACCCTTAAGCAGTAAGCGTTCAAGTACCTTCTTGATGTCAAACTGCGCATACTTGGCGTCGCGTACCCCTAGCGCAATGTTCTCGAAATCGCAAAACATAGCCATGTTGGTAATTTCAGGTTGACCAGCCATCTGTTACTCCTAAACTAAGTTTGTTAATAGCTGTACCACACATATCAACTTACTGCTTGACCGGATGAACCCAATTATTGCCAACTAGCCTCGCGTATTTGACTGCGTCTCGAACTGCATCAGATCGACTAACGGCTGCGCTTGCCAGCCAAACTTTCGGTGTTCCGCCACAATATTAGTAAAAATGCCACCACGAACGTAAAATTTGGCGGTCAGGCGCATGAAACGCGGCTGGATAGCGGCAACCAAATCATCCAGAATTCGATTGGTAACATCTTCATGGAAATGTCCTTCATTACGGAATGACCAGATATAGAGCTTGAGACTTTTGAGTTCGACGCAAGTTGTATCCGCGATGTAATCGAGGATCAACGTAGCAAAATCAGGCTGACCGGTCTTGGGGCACAGACAGGTAAACTCAGGGATTTCCATGTGGATGTGGTAATCGCGCTGGGGATTGGGGTTGGCGAAGGTTTCCAGAAGTTTGCTGGCCACGGTTTTGCTGGGCAGAGCGCTCATTTTGATATGCCTTGTGGGTCGGTTAGAATACAACGCATTATAATGTCCAACTGATTGAAATTGCGTCTTTCTCACATCAAGATCGCTGGATTCAAATCTTTCGTTGATCCCACCCATATTGCGCTACCCGGGCAGATCGTCGGCATTGTCGGTCCAAATGGCTGCGGAAAATCGAACATTATTGACGCGCTACGCTGGGTGTTGGGCGAATCTCGCGCTTCAGCGCTACGCGGCGAATCCATGCAAGATGTCATTTTCAACGGCTCCGGTAAGCGCAAACCGGTCTCGCGCGCCAGCGTCGAGCTGATCTTCGATAACAGTTTGGGTAAGGCTGCCGGCCAATGGTCAAGCTACGCCGAAATCTCTATCAAGCGCGTGCTGCTGCGCGACGGTGATTCCAGTTACCACATCAACAATCAGCATGTGCGGCGCAAGGATATAACCGACATTTTTCTGGGCACCGGGCTAGGCGCACGAGCTTACGCCATTATCGAACAGGGCATGATTTCGCGCATCATTGAAGCTAAGCCGGAAGAACTGCGCGTGTTTCTGGAAGAGGCTGCGGGGGTATCTAAATACCGCGACCGCCGCCGCGAAACCGAACTTCGCATTGCCGATACGCACGACAATCTGCTACGCGTTGATGACATTTTGCTAGAGCTGACTAAGCAACTTACCCATCTGACTGGACAAGCAGCGGTAGCCAGGCGTTACCACGAATTAGAATCGAAGCGCGACACCACGCAACAATTGCTGTGGTTGGTGAATAAACAGGAAGCTGAAACACGCCGGAAGCGTTTTGCACAAGGAATTGAGTTAACAAAAAACGAGCTGGAGGCTGAAACTACGCGTCTACGTGGAATGGAAAGCCAACTGGAATACATACGCAATGAGCATTACGCGCAAGCTGATGCACTACATGCCAAGCAGGGCGAGCTGTACGCGGCGAATGCTGAAATTGCACGACTAGAACAGCAGATTGCCCATCTCAACGATCAACGCACGCGCTTAAATCAGCAGACGGCCAATAGTAAGCTGCAGGTTGAACAACAACGCACCCAGTTACAAGGTATAGAGTCTTTACTGGCACATTGGCAGCAACAACAACAAGAAGCAGACATTCGCGTTGAGAGCTGGGAAAACCACGCAAACGCCGAAGCACTGCATCTGCCGCAAGCGGAAGAAACCGCACGCGCCGGACTGGAACGCCACAACACCATGCAACGCGAACAACTTATTTCACAACAACAACTACAATTGGCCGATACGCAACGCGAACATATCCAACGCAATGTGCAACAACTAGAAACGCGCCGCTCACGTTTGCTGCTGGAACAGGACAATCTCCCGCAAGTGGATAGCGAAGCATTGGCACAGGCGCAGTATTTATTACTCGATATGGAGATGGAACACACAGCACAACAGCAGCAGTTGACAGAACTTCAGGCGCAATTACCGGGGGCCGATACAACACGGCGCAACCAACGTACCGCAATGCAGGAACTCGAACGGCAACTGTCGCAGGTGGAGGCGAAACTTTCCGCGTTGCAACAGCTTCAAAATCAGGTCGACAACGACAAGAATCTGAAACAGTGGTTAACAAAATATCAATTAGACCCACTGCCGCGCCTGTGGCAATCCATCGGTATTGAAGCAGGCTGGGAAGATGCACTGGAAGCCGTTTTGCGCGAACGACTCAATGCGCTCGCCCTGCCCCACCTGAACGATGCTGCTCATTGGAGTGATACGCCACCGGCCAGGCTGGCTATCTTCGCAACGGACGGAGTGCATAATTTCAAAGCCCAACAAGATATTGGGCTGACTCCGCTGGGGGGGTTCGTAACCTACCATAATCCACAAGCTGCGCCCGTAGTGACAGACTGGTTGTCTGGTGTGTATGTCACGGAAACACTGGCACTGGGCATAAATTTACGTGAACAATTGCCCGCCGGTGCCTGGCTAGTAACCCCGCAGGGACACTTGATTGGCGCGCATAGCGTGCTGTTCCATGCTCCGGACAACCAGGTGCATGGCGTATTGGCGCGGCAACGTGAAATTGAGCGTTTGCAGGAGGCAGCACAGCAACAGACAAAGTCATTGGATCAAGGCAAACACCAGGCAGCACTAGCGGAGGCAACCTATCACACTATCGAAAGCCGCATTGCGCTCTTGCGGGCGGCAAACAGCGAATTACAACAACGTCAACATGAAATACAAGTTCAGATTCTAAAATTAACTCAGGCCAACGAACGCAGCCACGAGCGCGCTACCCAAATTGCGCACGAATTGCAAGAGCTGGCCGAACAGTCTGCTGAAGAGCAATACCAGCATCATGAAATCGCTGAGCGCATGAACATTTTGCGCGAAAACATTGCGACCCAGCAGATAGAGGGGGAGCAAGTGAGGTTGCAAGCTACCGCTCAGGAATCTACGCTGCGTCAACAGCGCGAACGCTCACAAAAAGCGCAGCATGAATTACAGGAAGCTCGCTTTTTTCTCAAGACTTGCACGGTAAAAATCACCGATCTAAAGCAGAATTTTAAACAAATCGAGTTAACGTTGGCGCAGTTAGAACAAACTTTGATACAAAACCATGCCGAATTAGACCGTATAGAAGACGGCACCAGCAAGCAACAATTGCAGGAAGCGCTGCAACAGCGTCAAGCGCGCGAACACACGCTGGCCGAGGCGCGCAACATACTGGAACAAACCACCAGTAATCTGAACAAACTGGAACAAGAGCGCCTGACCAGCGAACAAAAATTACATCCCCTGCGTGAGAAACTCAGCGAGTTGTCGCTCAAGGAACAGGAAGCACGCCTGCAATATGAACAATGGGCAGCGCAATTGCAAGATGTAGAGGAAACAACACTGCTCTCCCTGTTGAAAAGCGACAATATCAAGCTGAATACGTTACAAAACGAATTAAATCGCCTGAACAGCGACATAACTGGGCTGGGTGCAGTAAATCTAGCGGCGCTCGAAGAATTAAATACGGCACAGGAACGCAAAACCTATCTGGATATTCAAGCAAAAGATTTGACCGAGGCGATGGACACACTGAAAGGAGCAATCCGCCGCATTGATAAGGAATCGCGTGACTTATTGATGACCACTTACAATGAAGTAAATCGCCATCTAGCAGAAATGTTCCCCGTGCTGTTTGGCGGTGGCGAAGCGCGCCTGGTGCTAACTGGCGATGAAATACTGGATAGCGGCGTGCAGGTGATGGCCCAACCACCGGGCAAAAAAAATGCCTCGATTCACTTGTTATCAGGCGGCGAAAAAGCGTTAACTGCAATTGCGCTGGTGTTCTCGATGTTCCAGCTTAACCCCGCGCCTTTCTGCCTGTTGGACGAGGTTGATGCCCCATTGGATGATACCAACACCGAACGATTGTGCAAGCTGATCCAGAAAATGGCTCAGCACACCCAATTCATCTTCATCAGCCACAACAAGATCACTATGGAATTAGCGCAACAACTGGTCGGCGTAACCATGCAGGAACGCGGCGTATCACATGTGGTGACAGTAGACATTGAGGAAGCACTACGCCTGCGGGACGACAGTACAATAACCACATAAAAGTGATTACATGCGCTACCTGACAAGCCTTACGTATACATTAACTAATGTAGCCGTAAAATTTTTATCAAATTCTCTTTACGCACATGAGGTTAACCACGCCGCGTATTTCGCCCGCGAGTAGCGGCGGCGCTTTCCATCCATTTCTTTATGCGGTTGGCATCACCAACGCGCGTATTTTTTCCTTGTGAATCCAAGAGCACAATGATCACCGGGCGGTGCATAATATGCGCATGCATCACCAGACAGCGCCCTGCTTCATTGATATAGCCAGTTTTACTCACACCGATATCCCAAGATGCATTTTTCACCAATGGATTGGTATTTCCAAAACGCAGCGGGGGAAATCCAGGCACGGCAACCAAATGTGACGCCGCCGTGCTGTATTTATGAATGAGCTTATAGTGTTGTGCTGCAATCAACATTTTTACCAGATCCTGCGCAGTGGAAGTATTGCCACTGTTCAAACCAGTCGCATCATTAAAATGGGTTTTCATCATACCCAGTTCGAGCGCTTTTGCATTCATCATCGCCACGGCTGCATTGGTGCCGCCCGGATAAGTGCGCGCTAACGCAGCCGCCGCACGATTCTCAGAAGACATCAGCGCCAGATTGAGCAATTCGCCACGTGTCAGCGTCATGCCAATACGCATACGCGAATGACTGCCCTTCAGAATATCGAAATCAAACACGCTGATGGTAATTTTTTCTTCCAACGGCAGCTCTGCATCTAACACCACAATCGCAGTCATCAGCTTGGTAATGGACGCAATAGGTACGACAGCATTGGCATTTTTGCTATACAGGGGGCGTTGCTCTTGCTCGTCGTAAATCAGTGCAATCGATGAACTTAATTTGGGCGAAGAAGTGTACTTCAACACCGTCGAAGTCAGATCATCAACCTGTTTTTGGGTAATTGCCTTACTGGGTGCCGCCTGCACTGCCAAAGCTGGCGCTAGCAGCAGCACCAGCATAATAAGTTTTTTGCACATATCTTCTCCATCAGGGAAAATTACTAAGCGGAGCATACCGCAACACAACAATAAATCAAAGGGAAAGACTCTTACAATATCAGATGTGTCTGATGCTTGGCCGTATGTCCAACAAGACCTAAACTTAAACACTTTATATTCTGAATAAAGTACTTATGCATGACTATAGTGATCTACATAAACGAAGCATAACTACAAACCTTTAACGTCAAGTTAAGCGTTCTCTGAAGGAAGCCGATACCACACCTTGACACAAATCAAAGAGTGGCATCCGACTGACTCCTAGGCAATACTACTATTCTCAATTTCCATAATACCAACAATAACCCAAGCAACGCCGCTGCGGCACTAAAGGAGTACATCACGCTTGCGCCCCAGTGCTCCCATAACGGGCCACTCAATAATCCACCAATCATACCACCCGCGCCGTAAGTAATGCTGCCAAACAACGCTTGCCCCTTGGACTGATGCCGCCCTCGAAAAAACTGATGTACCAACGCCATAGCCACCGCATGAAAAGAACCAAAAGTAGCGGCATGCAAAACTTGCGCAAACAGCATCAGCGACAGCAAGTCTACTCCCCAACCAATCAATAAAAAACGTAGCACTGCACTAGCAAAACTTGCAATCATAATTTTCGATAATGTGAAACGTGACATTAGCCACGGCATAGCGAAAAATACTGCAATCTCGCAGATTACACCCAGTGCCCACAGCCAACCAACCGCGCTTTTCGAATAATCATTCTCCACCAGATAAATCGAATAAAAAATGTAATAAGGCCCATGCGCCAGAGCCATCAGGAAACATGCGCCAAACAATATCAACACTTGCGGCTGCAATACCAAACGCAGAATGGGCTGGCTGTCGGTGTGGTGCGCCACCACTTCGGTGGGTGGAATCTGACGCGCGAACAACAAAACGCCTAGTTTGATCGCCACACCTACCCACAATATCCAAGCGATAGCGATATAGTCAAACGCATAGCCCAGCCCCAATACCGCCACAATGAAGCCAACCGAACCCCAAGAACGAATACGGCCATAGCGCGCAGTGTGCTTGCCTAGATAAGTCAGCGTAGTCGCTTCCACCAGCGGCATGGAAGCGCTCCAGAAAAAACTCATCACCATCATAACCAGCAACAAGCCGACAAATTCAGTCGTGAAGAATACCCCCAGGTAACTGAGAATACTGCACAGCGCTGCCAGTTGCACCACCCGCAAACGCTGTCCGGTATGATCGGCCAGCCAGCCCCATAGTGCAGGAGACAACATCCGCATCACTGGCTGCACCGACATTAAAACGGCAATTTGCATTGCATTGAAATGGATGGATTGCAGATACAAACTCCAGTAAGGCGCAAACATGCCCACAAAAGCAAAGTAAAAGAAATAAAAACCAGCGATACGCCAGTGATAGTTTTTATGAAGGGTCACAGCAATGTAAGTGGGTTAAAACTGAAGGGTAATACCCGCAAAAACGTATTATCTCACGTGAATAAAATAATATTGCGCAATGCTCTTG
The DNA here is from genome assembly GCF_013168275.1 of Candidatus Nitrotoga sp. AM1P. Taxonomy (GTDB): domain Bacteria; phylum Pseudomonadota; class Gammaproteobacteria; order Burkholderiales; family Gallionellaceae; genus Nitrotoga. Next base: position 837,686 of record NZ_AP019547.1, read on the forward strand.
AAATCAAAAAAGTCGACCCCATTTTTATGCTACGTATTTTTAAAGAAATCATTTTGGAGAAGCAGATGGAACCCACCGAATCCTCATCCCAACAGCCTGAACAGACTACCCAAGCTGAAGATACGCTTAACCCAGAGGTTATGCCAAGCATCGAGGAGATGCTGCAACAAGCGGAGCGCAAGGGACAGGAACACTACGACGCTTGGATGTACGCCAAGGCAGAAAGCGAGAATATTCGTCGTCGCGCGCAAGAAGACGTTAGCAAAGCCAAAAAATTGGCCGTCGAGCATTTCTCCAATGAAATGCTGATGGTAAAAGATAGCTTGGAAGCAGGATTAGCTGTTGAAATCGCCACAGTAGAAAGTTTCAAGAGCGGTATGGAACTCACTCTCAAGCAACTCACTGCTGTATTCACTAAATTCAACATCAAAGAAATCAATCCGCTCGGCGAAAAATTCGACGCCCACTGGCACCAGGCAATCAGCATGGTAGATAGTGAGCAAGAAGCCAACACGGTAGTCAGCGTCATGCAGAAAGGCTATCAACTGCACGACCGAGTGTTACGTCCTGCATTGGTGATGGTGGCCAAAGCGAAGGAATAAAAACCCTAATAACCAAGCAGCAACCCGCTTCTTAAAATAAATTGCATGTTCGCGGAATTTTGCGAAAAATTATCGTAACACTTGAAATACACATCTGCTGCCCACAGATTAATGCAACACAGGCAGCAAAGACTTTCAACATTACAACGAAAAGGAAACGTTATGGGCAAGATTATTGGTATTGATTTGGGCACCACGAACTCGTGCGTTGCTGTCATGGAAAACGGCAAATCTAAGGTGATTGAGAACGCCGAGGGTACACGTACCACGCCGTCCATCATCGCTTACATGGAAGACGGCGAAGTACTGATTGGCGCGCCGGCCAAACGACAAGCAGTCACCAACCCAAAAAACACACTCTATGGGGTAAAGCGGCTGATCGGACGCCGTTTTGAAGAGCCAATGGTGCAGAAGGACATGGGCATGGTGCCGTATGGCATCGTTAAGGCCAAGAACGGTGATGCATGGGTTAAGGTTCGTGACAAAGATATTTCCATTCCGGAAATTTCCGCACAAGTGCTCATGAAAATGAAAAAGACCGCCGAGGATTATCTGGGCGAGTCGGTCAGTGAAGCTGTCATCACAGTGCCTGCCTACTTCAACGATAGTCAACGTCAGGCCACTAAAGACGCTGGCCGCATTGCTGGATTGGAAGTAAAGCGCATTATTAACGAGCCCACTGCGGCTGCGCTGGCATTTGGTATGGATAAACAAGAAGGCGATCGCAAAATCGCGGTCTATGACTTGGGCGGCGGTACTTTCGATATTTCCATTATCGACATCGCTGAAATTGACGGTGAACACCAGTTCGAAGTGCTGTCCACTAATGGCGACACCTTCCTTGGTGGCGAAGATTTCGACATGCGCGTCATTGAATTCCTGGTAGAGGAATTCAAGAAAGAAAGCGGCATCGACCTGAAGAAAGATATGCTGGCTCTGCAACGCCTGAAAGACGCGGCTGAAAAAGCCAAAATCGAACTATCTTCCGCACAACAAACTGAAGTGAACCTGCCTTACATCACGGCAGATGCCAGCGGCCCAAAACATCTGGCCATCAAAATTACCCGCGCCAAGCTTGAAAGCCTGGTGGAAGAATTGGTCGCGCGCACCATTACCCCCTGTAAGATTGCCATGAAAGACGCGGGCGTTTCCACTGCCGACATCGCCGACGTGATTCTGGTGGGCGGACAAACACGGATGCCGATGGTGCAGGAAAAGGTCAAAGAATTCTTCGGTAAGGAAGCGCGTCGCGACGTCAACCCAGATGAAGCAGTGGCAGTAGGCGCGGCCATTCAGGGTGGCGTGCTGCAAGGTGAAGTTAAAGACGTTCTGCTGCTGGATGTAACCCCACTCAGCCTGGGTATTGAAACCTTGGGCGGCGTAATGACCAAACTGATCAAGAAAAATACCACCATCCCGACCAAGGCCTCACAAATATTCTCTACCGCCGATGACAATCAGAGTGCAGTGACCATCCACGTGTTGCAAGGTGAGCGCGAAGTTGTTGCTGGAAATAAGAGCTTGGGGCAGTTCAACCTCTCCGACATTCCGCCCTCACCGCGAGGCATGCCGCAGATTGAAGTGACATTCGACATTGATGCCAACGGAATCCTGCATGTAGGTGCAAAAGACAAAGCGACCGGTAAAGAATCCAAGATTACCATCAAGGCCAATTCCGGTTTGTCCGAAGCTGAAATTCAAAAAATGGTGCAGGATGCAGAAACGTATGCCGACGACGACCGCAAAGCGATCGAATTGGTTACCTCGCGTAATCAGCTGGATGCATTGATTCACTCCACGCAGAAGTCTATGAAGGAATACGGTGAGCAGCTGAGTGCGGACGAAAAAGCTGCAGTAGAATCCGCTTTGAAAGAAGCTCAGGATGTCGTGAAAGGCGACGACAAAGACGTTATAGACGCCAAAGCTGAAGCACTCTCCACCGCTGCGCAAAAACTGTCAGAAAAGATGCACGCCGCTGAAGCTAGCCAGTCCCACCAGCCTGGTGAATCTGGATCGCAAGGCGATAGCAAGAAAGATGACAGCGATGTCGTAGATGCCGAGTTCACTGAAGTAAAAGATGACAAAGCAAAAGACGAAAAGAAGTAAATATGAAATGGGATGGGGGATGTCGGAAGCGCAACCGCAACTTCGAAACTCGTTAATTAGCATTTTGAATATGCAAATAAAAATTATCTAGTGACATCTCTTTTTTCCTTAATACAGCGATATCTGCTCTTTGGTTATCGCTGTTATTGGTTCAATGACCTCAATATAGAGACCAATTACGTAAATCTAAAATCATTAACTCCTTAACCCCTTTTCGCTTCATGCAAAAATGAAAAAACGTGACTATTACGAAATATTAGGCGTCAACCGCGACGCGTCAGAAGATGACATAAAAAAATCTTATCGCAAGCTGGCAATGAAGCATCATCCTGACCGTAATCCGGACAACCCCAAAGCTGAAGAGCACTTCAAAGAGGCCAAAGAAGCTTACGAGGTATTATCCGATTCGCAGAAACGTGCTGGTTATGACCAATTTGGACACGCCGCTGCCGATGCCGGTATGGGGTCAGGAGGATTCAGTGGCGGTCACGCCAGTTCCCATTTCGGCGATATTTTTGGTGATATTTTTGGTGCTGGAATGAGCGGAGCAGGTTCACGCGGAAGCAACCAAATGCACCGTGGCGCCGACCTGAGCTACAATTTAGAAATCACGTTAGAACAGGCTGCACGCGGTACCGAAACGCAAATTCGCATACCCACCATGACCAAGTGCGATACCTGTCACGGCAGCGGTGCCAAGCCAGGTACGAGCACGACTACCTGTACTACTTGCGGCGGGCATGGGCAAGTACGCATGCAACAGGGAGGATTCTTTTCTATCCAGCAAACCTGTCCGCGCTGCCATGGCAGCGGCAAATCCATTATCTCGCCGTGTGGTTCCTGCCACGGCACAGGCCGTATCAAACAGCATAAGACACTGTCTATAAAAATTCCGGTCGGGGTTGACAACGATGACCGCATCCGTTTGTCTGGCGAAGGAGAACTCGGCAGCAACGGAGGCCCACCCGGCGACTTGTATGTCGTCATCCGCATCACGCCGCACTCGGTATTCCAGCGCGACCACAATGACCTGCATTGCGAAATGCCGATCAGCTTTGTCGTTGCGGCGCTGGGTGGTGAAATCGAAATCCCCACGCTGGATGGTTCAGCACGCATCAAAATTCCAGCTGAATCCCAATCGGGCAAAGTCTTCCGTCTTCGCGGCAAAGGAATCAAAGGGGTACGCAGTTCAACCTTTGGCGACTTACACTGCCACGTAATGGTAGAAACCCCGGCCAATCTCACTGATCGGCAAAAGGAATTACTACGCGAATTCGAGCAGATAAACGAAGAAGATAGCGCACGCCATAGCCCGCGTGCGAAATCTTGGATGAACAAGGTTAAGGAATTCTTTGGATAGTAAATATTGATCCGGCACGAATTGAATTTGACTGCCGTTCGTGCTGAGCTTGTCGAAGCATAAGAAGCCATTCACATTTCGACAAGCTCAATGCGAACGACTTCTTGCATAAACATTTCATAATCAATAAGTTGGTGAGTTTTCCTCAGGATATTTTAAATAGGTGATATTGCCGATAAACTTTATCGGCTCTCCAACTCTTCCCAGCGCGCCATCAATTGCAACAACTCGTCCTCGATAATAGCGGTGCGTTCCTGTAGCTGCTTGGCGTGGGCAGGATTGTCACGGTAGAGATTGCCCGCACCCAAAGTGGCAGCAAGCTCTTCCTGCTCTTGTTCCAGGGACGCGATTCGCTGTGGAATCTGCTCTAACTCACGCGCTTCTTTGAAGCTTAACTTGGTGGCAGGTTTGGATTGAACCTCAGTCTGCAGCGATGGCTTGGCAGGTGCGGCTGCACTTACGGGCGCTCGCTGCACAGCTTGCTGCTTCTTTACGCGTACCCAATCTTCATAACCACCGACGTATTCCATCAATTTGCCATCGCCCTCAAAGGCGATGACCTGAGTCACTACATTATCGAGGAAAGCACGATCGTGGCTAACCAGAAACAATGTGCCATCGTAATCCGCGAGCAGGTCTTCCAGCAGCTCCATAGTTTCAATATCAAGATCATTGGTCGGCTCGTCCAGCACCAGCACATTAGCTGGGCGGCTGAACAGACGCGCCAGCAGCAAGCGGTTGCGCTCGCCGCCGGACAAACTTTTAACCGGTGAACGAGCACGCTCCGGTGCAAATAAAAAATCACCGAGATAGCTAATGATGTGCTTGCGTACGCCACCAATTTCAATAAAATCTGCGCCCTGGCTAATGGTATCGGCCAGCGTAGCTTCTTCATTCAGTTGCGCACGCAATTGATCGAAATACGCCACTGCCAACTTGGTGCCCAGATGCACCTTGCCGCTATCCGGTGCTAATTCGCCCAAGATAATTTTGAGCAACGTGCTCTTACCAGAGCCGTTGGGCCCTAACAGACCAATCTTGTCGCCACGCTGGATACGGCAGGAAAAATCTTTAATGATTTGCCTGTCGCCGAAGGATTTACCGATGTGCGACAGTTCCGCCACCAGCTTACCAGAGCGGTCACCCGCCTCCAGACTCATTTCAACTTTACCCACACGCTCACGCCGCGCACTGCGCTCGCGCCGCAACTGCTCCAGCCGCCGTACGCGTCCTTCATTACGCACGCCTCGCGCTTTAATGCCCTGACGTATCCATACTTCTTCCTGCGCCAACACTTTATCGAACTTAGCGTTGAGCACCGTTTCATCCTGCAACATCTGCTCCTTGAAACGCAGGTAAGCCGCAAAATTACCGGGGAAACTAGCAAGATTGCCGCGATCCAGCTCAATTATGCGAGTAGTGACGTTATCCAGGAAACGCCTATCGTGGGTCACGAACAACACGCTGCCGCGAAAGTTGTTAAGCAAACCTTCCAACCATTCAATGGACGAGAAATCAAGATGGTTGGTGGGCTCATCCAGGATCAACACATCCGGCTCAGCCACTAACGCCTGCGCCAGTGCCACACGTTTACGCACGCCGCCAGAGAGATCACCCACACGACTGTCAGCATTCAGCTCCAGACGTTGGATAGCAGTCTCGATACGCGCCTGCACCGCCCAGCCGTTTTGCGCTTCAAGCTTTGTTTGCAGAGGTTGCATCGCCTCCAACAAACTTTCGTAATCAGCATCCGGTTCGGCAAGTTGATGCGACAAATGATGATAATCAGTAATAATTTGTTGTAGCTCACCCAGCCCGCGCGCAACTTCGTCAAACACAGTCGCTTCACCATTTAATTCTGGTTCCTGACTCACATAACAGATGCGTATACCGGGTGCACGCCATACCAAGCCATCGTCTAACATAGCCTGGCCGGCCAGCACTTTTAACATACTGGACTTACCGCCGCCGTTGCGCCCGATCATGCCGACGCGCTCACCTTCGTCCAGTTGGAAATTAACATGATCAAGCAGTGGTACATGGCCGTAAGCAAGCGCGGCCTTATCAAGAGTAATGTATGGCATCAGTATTATATTTTTAATTAACAAGAAGAAATTGATGGATAAACGAAAAACGCATCGACCATAGCGCAATAGAAAAAATATTAGCGCATAACGAGACTTGGCAACCGCGAGAGCATTACGACAGAAACGAATGACGTTGCAACCAAAATATTGCTGACAGAATTTTTCACCCCTTTCCAGCAGCCAATAGTTTATTCAAATCCTCAATAATTTCTTTCGAATGACGCGACGTTTCAACCTTGTCATACACCTTGCTAATTTTACCTTGCGGGTCGATCAAAAATGTATATCGTCGCGCCAACTTGAATATCCCAAGATTTCGCAGCACGCCATAACGCGTGGTCACCTCAGCGTTTTTGTCCGCCAGTAACGGAAAGGGAAGAGAGTATTTCTTGGCAAAATCGGCATGGCTCTTACTGTCGTCCACGCTAATACCCACTACCTGCGCACCGAGTCCGGTTAATTGATTCAGATCGTCACGAAAGTTACAAGCCTGCTCAGTGCACCCTGGCGTATCATCCTTTGGATAAAAATACAGCACTAGCCACTTACCGTGAAAATCCGCCAAGGTATAAATTTTTCCATTCTGGTCGGGTAGATTGAAATTCGGTGCGGCTTCTCCAATTTTCGGCAATTCGCCCGCACGTGCCAACTGACTTGCTATCAGCAATGCTGATATGCTTAACATACCAAATATTATCAATATCTTAATGTTATTCTCCTTATGTTTATTTTCAGGCAAAATTCCGAAGCCGCAGCAATTACTCATTATAGGAACGACGTTTAGCTCAACACCGTAATGATACCAGCCGAACACTATATCGCGCTTGTACTCAATTCAACAGGAGCAAAATGTTTAAATTTGCTGTAGTAATAAATAAACTGCCCAGACTTGTAGTACATAATTTATCCGAGCGAAATTGCTACAGGAGATTTTGAAAATGAGCCTTGAAGAAGCTCAGGATGGTTGGGGAGGAAGGCCATGTGACGCAGAAAGAAGCTGCACGGTTAGCCTTCGGCTCTACGAAAACCTAGCTGCCGGACTTTCCATCGACATGGTTACGTGCCATGCCCGGTGGTACACACGTAGAGCAAAGGACAACATGCTTTTGCGCCGTCCCGTTTAAGAGCAGCCCGGTAGATACAAGGTTCGGCTGAATGAAATGAAGCTCAACCGAGCTAACCTTACTTGTTGGGCGTCTGCGCACCCGGGACTTCAGGCTTCTTCATCACCCAAGCCGGCAGAATAGTCTGGTACCATTTTTCCGCCGATAAGTGCCGCCACCGCTCGAATCACTTGAGTCCCAAGTTGCCGAGTATTTAACTCGTTTCCCTTGCCGTTAATGAGGCTGACATTGAGGCGGGCTGCAAGCTCTCGAAGTACAGGCTTGACTGGCGAAATCGAAACTCCGTCCCGTTCCACTTCAATCGTTCCGGTCTCGAGCTCGCGTATGGTGTAGTGATCGATAACAATCTCGTTGACTAGAGCGATATCGCTTCTCACCCTTCGCCTCTCGATGAGACGACTCAGCGCAAGAACTTGATTTCCTTCCGTTGGCCCAGTTAGTAGTGGACGTACGTCTGCAATCAGAGCATTGAGCAAAGTCTCGACTTGCATTTCCTCTGTATTCATGCGCAGGACGATCACGCGGTCGACGAACTCAAGCGATCTTGAATTGAAGGTAACATGACCAGTCAAGCCCATCATCGCCGTTGTCTTAACGGAAATTCGCTCGCCAGACTCGCTTACGACGTCGTAACCCCTTTGATTGACTTCAGTTGCCATTTGCCCATTGGTGATCAACGCGGCATACAGTTCCCCGATCCGCCCGCACAGATGACGCAACTCTGTTGGCGGTACGCCCCAGTTGAGTTCGCGTTCGAACCAGGACATCGCCTCACCGAGCGATTGAATGATCTGCATTTGTGTAAGAGCCATTGTCGAAGTCTACCCAAGTGACTAAAAGGACGCCCAACGTAAAATAGACCCAATAAAACACTAAAAATTTTATCAAGTTGATTTATAAATCATGGGAATAATTACAAACCTAATTTAAAATCAAAATAATATGATTTTATTAGGATGTTAACCAGTTTTTAACGCCCCGCTATGTCCACCCCAAAACCCGCTAAAATTACTCGATCAAGTGCAAGCCGTGTTGCGCATGAAGCACTATAGCATCCACACTAAGAGGGTTTATCTGGATTAGATGCATTATCGTTCATCTGTCGCTCGCCTGCCGCACCAGCCCCGGCAATAATTCGTCCACTAACGGCATGGCCCCGGGAACCGAAGCTCTCACTGATGCACGACCATTCAGTTGCTCAACATTTAATGAATCAATATTCATCAACTTGGCTAGTACCGGGGATATTTCCACCAATTTAGATAAATTATCTAAATAATCAGATACCCTCAAATCCACCGCCTGATCGTTAAAATCATGCGTCGCTCCCAGCACGTGCAGTTCTCCGGCGGATAGAGCAAGATATCCATTGGCAGATACAATCGTCTGCAGATTTTCTGCTGTACGGTGAAGCAGGCAGAATAGTGATCTGACCACGTACCGGCGTTAGGGGTAAGTGTGACAACGGCGCAAATGATTTCACCTCATAACCAGTAAAAACCACTACTACCTGATCGTCATAAAACCATGTCTGTTGACGCTCGACTTTTCCCTCCACCCGCCAGCCCGTATCAACTGCTATCAAGGATTCCCCGCGATAGCCGGTACGCAGCACGATGGCTGGGCTCTGCCAATGCTGGGAATAAGCGGCACCGTAATCGTGCTCGCAATAATCACACCAACACAGATGATTTTTTTTTGAAGCTGATGCTTTTTTCCATACGCTGTGCCACGAAGCAGCGAAATTCCTCCATCACCACAACCAATTCTTCTGCTGATGCAGGGATGGGATGCGACGCTTCGACAAATTCGATCTCAATAATTTCGTCATATGCCAATGCTGCTCCTAAAAAGAGCAGAGGGATGGTTGCTTTATAGGCATATTCAAAAATATTAGGGGATAAGAACAAAAAGTCATTTTGAAAATTGTCATCTGGTGCATGGTCGCAATAAACCAGAACAATTTCATCTTTGGCTAGTGCTTTGCGAACTTTGATAAGGGATTTTGCATCAGAGTTAATTAGGCGTAGGGGTTCAGTGCAACCCCAATTCCAACCATAGGCTTTTTTTCTGGAACCGCCATTAGAGATACTCGTAACTGATAATCCGTGTTTTTCTAGAAAACCAAATACGGCCATGGTTAGACCAAAATGAGCACTACATAGTATGAATCCACCGTATTTACGATGGTATTCCAAGAGCGCCTGTTCGTTAAGGCTACGGAGGGGGATTTCAATATAAGCGTAGCGGGTTATGGCAGAAAGAATAAATTTTAAAAGCGCTGTTTTACTGAGGAGTAATTTCTGGGGTCGACGAAAAACCCAGCGATCAACAAAGACGGCAAAGGGGAGAAGCCATTTGACCCAAAGAAGTGCCGCCCAATAGCGCTGTTGAGGAGTGCGCATCTTGGCAATAATGAACCCTGAAACTGTGATGAAGAATTCAATGAGTTGCTTGAATAGTTTCTTTATTATTTCCCGCATTTGTATAAGACTTGTGTTTGGGTTAAACGAAAATGTTTGAGCATGAAGACTCGTGCTTCAATCATAAGCCTAAAGTCGTAAAGTCAAAGGAGCCCAGACACAGATTACTCTTAGTGCTTATTATCACAATCCCAATTCCCTTGGTCTTAGGGAAAGCTCTGGAAATTCGTCACGATTTTTTTACGGCCTGCCGCGTGGTTTGGCCTCCCGCTTTTGCTCCATCATGGCTTCGATCTTTATTTAGAAGCGTGAATTCATCAATCGCTCGCCTACCCTACAAGACCCGGCACTGGAGTCAATGCATTAACCAATGGCAATGGTAGTGGCGACAATTGCCTACATGCCATCGCCGCAATCAGTTCACCGGATAGCCCGGCAGTGATCAGACCGCGAGTTCCATGACCCAGACTGGTATATAACCCCGGCAATAATTCGCCCACTAACGGCATGGCCCCGGGAACTGAAGCTCTCACTGATGCACGACCATTCAGTCGCTCAACATCTAATGAATCAATATTCATTAACTTGGTTAGTGCCGGAGATATTTCCGCCAGTGTGGACAAATTCTCTAAATGATCGGATGCCCGCAAATCCACTGCTTCGTCATTGAAATCATGCGTCGCTCCCAGCACGTGCAGCTCGCCGGATGATGGAGCGAGATATCCATTAGCAGATACAATCGTCCGCAGATTTTCGCTATGCGGTGTGGCAGGCAACAAGGTGATCTGCCCGCGCACTGGCGTCAGCGAAATGTGTGACAACGGCGCAAATGATTTCACCTGATAACCGGTACAAACCACCACTACTTGGGCCTCATCAAACCATGGTTGTTGGCGCTCGTCTTTCCCCACTACCCGCCAGCCGGACTCTACCGGTGCTAAGGATTCCACATGGCAACCGGTACGCTGCACGATGGCCGGGCTCGCTGCCAATGCTGCGCACATCTGTGATGGAACCAGCCAGCCACCGGCGGGAAACCACAGGCCACCATGTGCCAACTCGATACCAGCCAGCCGGGATGCTTCAGCCGCGTCCACGCGACGCAATATATGCGATGGCCAATCAAGTGCCGCCAGTCGATCGATGCGTTTTGCTTCGCGCGCAGAAAACGCCAATTGCAGCTCTCCGCATTCCGCACGAACGATACCGTCAATGGGAAGTTTTTCATCCAGCAAGGCAAGCGCATGTCCATAGGAGGCCACCAAAAAGCGTTGCAATGAGTCTATGCCTGCGCTTAGCCGAATATGCAATATTCCGCGCGGATTGCCCGATGCCGCCGCAGCTAATTCTGGCGCACTTTCAATCAAGGTAACGGAGACTCCGCGCATCGCCAATGCTGAGGCAACGGCACAACCGGCCACACCTCCGCCGATTACGATGGCTTTTGTTACCTTAGCCCGCACTGGCGGCGAACCGAGCAGGAGACCTTGCAGCATTTCGCGTTTGCGCCCAAAGCCTGGAGATTTTCTGACCTGAAATCCTGCTTGTTCCAAACCGCGCCGCACCCAGCCGGCACAAGTATAGGTAGCAAATGAGGCGCCCGGCTGAGAGGCTCTCACGATGCTCTCGAACACAGGCAGTGTCCACATTTCGGGATTACGTGCCGGTGAAAAACCATCCAGAAACCATGCATCGATGTCACCGCAGATTTCAGTTAACGCATCGACTACGTCACCTATCACTAGGGTAAGGCGTATCTTTCCACCGGCAAAACTCCACCGATTCCAGCCGGGTACGCGGCGGCGCCAACGTGCCAGGAGTTCATCCGCATACTGCCGCAATAGGGGCCACAGTGCCAAAACATCAGTCAGTTCTTTCTCATTAAGCGGATATTTTTCGACACTGAAAAAATCAAGACTGCTATTGAAGGGAGCAACCTTATCGAACAGTTGCCAAGCGCATAAAAAATTCAGCCCTGTGCCGAATCCTGTCTCACCGATGGCAAAACACCCATCGCTTGATAAAGATGCAAAACGTTCGGCCAGCCGATTGCCTTGCAGAAAAACGTGGCGTTTTTCTTCCAGCCCGGAATCATTTGAAAAATAGACATCGCTGAAACGGCGGGAAAAAGGCTGTCCGCCCTGCCAGTTAAGCATGGCGGAAGGGTTCAACAATCGCCCAAACTGATTGCAGGTAGCTTTAACAGTTTGACAAAAATAGAGGCCATCTGGATGCTTGCGGAAGTAAGAAAGTTGTCATATGCATGAAGACATGTGCCAATGTTTGTTAAGGGAGTATACGGTATGAGATGTATGAGATAAAAGTTATCTCTGAATATTCTAATCCATTAACTAAATTTCCAGTCTTCATAAAAAATGACAACTACCTTGTTAAATAGAATTTATTTCTCTGGCGGACACTCACGCAAACTCAGTAAATTAACTGGCTGCTCTCCATCGTGATCAGTTTTTAAATACTTTTGCCCAAGTGAACTGACAGCGACCACTAACCAAAATGGATGCCCCCCTACATGAGCATAAAATCGCCATTTACCTACTGCAATACCCTCAATTGCCTCCTCCACCGATATTTTCCAGCGCACTCCTTCAGCATCCACCCCACCTATAAATTGAATACGCTCATGTGCAAGTTGACTGTTATTCTTTTTAATACAGGTAACTCGTAAATCCATGCTTTTCTCCTTATAGCCATCTTTTGAAACGGCATGAAAAATCACTCATACAGAAATTATTGTTCAATTCACACAACAGACTATTATTTACAGTTTACAAATTATTTCAAGTTGCCCCTCGCATTACGCTAGGGATTTTCTCAATAAATTTTGCCGATTTATTGCGGAGTCCAGTTGCTGCGCACCGAACGGGCAATGCTGAATATTTCTTCCAGCTTGGTGCCATCGGCTTCGGCAAGCGCATTACGCAAAGTTTCCAGTTCACTCATATAGCGATCCATCTCTATCAACAACGCATCGCGGTTGGCCAAACTGATATCACGCCACATTTCCGGCGAGCTTGCTGCAATGCGGGTGAAATCACGAAAACCACTAGCGGCGAAAGAAAGTAACAAATCACGGTTTTCGCGCTGCGCCAAGTCGTGTACCAATGCAAATGAAAGCAGATGCGGCAAATGACTGACAACAGCAAACACTTCATCATGCTGCTTCGGCGTTAATTCGCTCACCAACGCGCCACACAATTCCCATGCCAATCTTATGCGCGCCACTGCATCAGCGGAATTTTCCGGCAGCGGAGTCAGTATTACTTTTTTGTTTTGATACAGATCAGCACGCGCCGCGGTAGCGCCACTTTGCTCGCCACCTGCAATAGGGTGTGCCGGTATGAAGCGGGAAATATGTGCGGCCAAATGTGTATATGCATGATCAGCAACGTCGCACTTGGTGCTGCCGCCATCAGTAATGAGTGTCTGAGCACCCAGATGCGGCGCGATGCGAGCCATGATGTCGGCCATTTGGCCCACGGGTGTTGCCAGCAATATCAGATCGGCATCGCCCAGCTCTGCCGCAAGATCTGAACCGCTTCGGTTGATGATCCCCAGTTGCTGTGCTTGCGCCAGCGTCTGCGCGCTGCGTCCGAAACCGACTACTTGATCCACCGCATTCATCCGCCGCAAAGCAAGCGCAAACGAACCGCCGATCAAGCCGACGCCGAAAATAACAACCTTGCGAAACAATGGTGTTGTCACGACTTTCCTCACCGCTCCCGCCAGCGTGAGCCAGAATTAGAGTGTGCGTCCAATCGCGGTAGCGATGCCGCCCAACACCCCCATCAACTTCTTCAATTCTTGCGGAGTCAGCGCCTGATCGGCGTCGCACCAAGCCTCAGTCGGATTGGGATGCATCTCTACCAATAATCCATCAGCCCCGGCCGCAATCGCTGCCTGCGATAGCGCCGCGACCATCCATGCCTTGCCACCGGCGTGTGAAGGATCGACTATTATCGGCAAATGGGTTTCTTTTTTCATTACCGGAATGGCGGTCACATCAAGTACGTTGCGATAATAAGTTTCAAAAGTACGGATGCCGCGCTCGCAGAATATGATGTTATGGTTGCCGCCGGCCGCAATGTATTCTGCCGCCATCAACCACTCAGAAATGGTAGCCGACATGCCGCGTTTGAGAATGACTGGTTTGTTGATACGCCCCACTTCTTTGAGCAGGTCGAAATTCTGCATGTTGCGAGTGCCGATCTGGATTACGTCGACGTCATTTTCAAGAAAAGTGTCCAGCATACGGACATCCATTAGCTCAGTCACGATAGGCAACTTGAATTTGCTGGCTGCCTGACGGAACATATCCAATCCTTCAACACCCTTGCCCTGAAAAGTGTAAGGGCTAGTGCGAGGCTTAAATGCACCACCACGCATCAAACGGCAGCCTGCCTCACTCACGTATTGGGCCGACAAGTCCATTTGCTGCTGCGTTTCTACTGAGCACGGACCGGCAATAATCTGGATCTGCTTGCCGCCCAGCTGGATGCCGCCGATATCAATCACAGTATTTTCGCGATGAGATTCCCGCGATACGATCTTATATTGTTTAACTATATGCATTGCCGACTCCACTCCGGGCAATGGGGTAAACATTTCTTCAGTCAGCTTGCGCTCATCACCAATAGCGCCGATCACTGTGCGTTCAATGCCTCGGGAAATATTGGCATCCAGCCCGGCGTCCTTGAGCTTCTTGACCACCACGCTTATTTGATCGTCGGTAACATCCTTGTTCATTACAATAATCACGCTGCTTCTCCTAACGCCTGCGCCAGCGCAGACAGAAATTTCTCGTTTTCACTTTCCAGACCAATGCTCACACGCAAATAATCCGGCATATCATAGTTGGCAATCGGCCGCACAATCACCCCCAATTCCAGCAAGCGACGATACATCTGGCCCGCCCCTTTTCCCCCACTCTCAGCGGGATTCGCAATGCGGCAACAGACGAAATTTCCATAAGAGGGAATAAACTCGAGACCTAATCGCGTCAATCCTTGCGTAATCTGGTCCATGCCAGCTTGATTCAATTCGCAAGTTTGCCTTACAAAATCTTCATCCTGTAACGCCGCTACAGCAGCAGCCTGCGCTACGCTGTTGACATTAAACGGCTGCCGCACCCGGTTCAGCATATCCGCTACCAACTTGTCTGCCAATGCATAACCCACACGCAAACCGGCCAAACCATATGCCTTGGAAAAAGTACGGGAAATGATCAAATTGGGAAATTCGCGCACCCAGCTCACACTATCGTAACGCAAATTTTGCGGGAGATATTCGTTGTATGCCTCATCCAACACCACCAATACCTGCGGCGGCACTGCACGCAGAAATTCCTGCAATTCTGCGGCACCGAGAAAAGTGCCCGTTGGATTATTCGGATTCGCGATGAACACCATCTTCACCTTATGCTGCACCGCTACCTGCAGCATTGCAGAAAGATCGTGGCCGAACCCTTGAGTAGCTGGCACGCTGATACCCGTAGCGCCTGCCGCTTGCGTAGCCAGCGCATATACCGCGAAAGCATGATCAGCATAAACCACCTTGTCGCCCGGTGCGAGGAAAGCGCGTGCGGCCAATTCCAGTAAATCATTGGAACCATTTCCCAGCACAATGCATACAGGTTCAATCTGATATCGCTCAGACAATGCTGTCTTCAGATCAAAACCACTGCCATCGGGATAACGCGCGATGTCGCTCATCGCCGCATGCATCGCAGCCACGGCTAGGGGACTGGCGCCGAGGGGATTCTCATTGGACGCCAGCTTGACGATGCCACTGATGCCAAGTTCGCGCTCCAATTCGGCAATCGGTTTGCCCGGCTGATAGGGCGCTATGGCACGGATATAGGGAGGGGCTAGCTCACTGTAGTTCATTTCATACCTTGATTAATTTCGTTTTTGTCATTACCGATAAAAGCAGGCACTCAGTCATTAATAGAACTAAATTTCGTCTTCACGGAAATAACGATATTTTTAAATTGCACAAATGGTTTTATAGGGTAGCCGGGTAGGAACCTAGCGTTTTCACAAACGCGGCAACTTGCTTTAATTCAACCAGTGCGGCCGCCACTTTGGGTTCATGCTGATGCCCTTCAATATCCATATAAAACACATATTCCCACACGCCGGAACGGGCCGGCCGAGATTCCAGCTTGGTCATACTGACGCCATTTTTGGCCAACGGCGCCAATAAATCGTAGACTGCGCCTGGACGATTCGGTGCAGACATGACCAACGAGGTTTTATCCTTACCGGATAGCGCCACCTCCTGATTTCCGATGACCAAAAAGCGCGTGGTATTGCGCGCGTCGTCCTCAATATTCTCAGCCAATAATGGGATACCATAATTTTTGGCCGCCTTTGCACTTGCGATCGCCGCACTATCTGCCTGCTGTTCCAAAGCCAGAAGAATCGCCTTGGTATTGCTGCCAACTGGCACGCGCTCAACATTAGGCAAATTCGTATTCAGCCAGACTTGACACTGCCCCAAAGACTGCGAATGCGAAAACACACGCTTGATGGCAGAAAGGTCAGTCGCCCGCGACATCAAGCATTGATGCACCGGCAACATTACTTCACCACACACCCTGAGCGGGCTTTGCAACAACAAATCCAGCGTGCGCCCAATAGCACCCTCTGTGGAGTTTTCCACCGGCACCACTCCATAATGGGCCTTGCCGCTTTCTACAGTTTGAAAGACTTCATCTATCGAAACACACGGCTTACTCAGCACTGCGTGACCAAAACGTTTCTCGACTGCTTCCTGGCTGAAAGTTCCACTGGGCCCTAAATATGCAACACAAAGCTGCGTTTCCAATGCACGGCAGTGCGACATAATCTCGGTAAATAATTGCGTGATACTCTGATTCGGCAAAGGACCGGAATTATTGCTAACCATACGCTGCAATATCTGCGCCTCGCGCTCTGGTCGCAGCACCGTGTTTTCACTTTTAAGATGGCCGATTTGGCTTGCCAGCGCCGCGCGCTGGTTGAGCAACTTGAGCAAATCTTCGTCAATACTGTCGATTCGATCGCGGTATTTCTTGAGTTCCTCACTCATTGCTCATACATCCTATTACTTAAGCATCCAAGGGCAAGTCGCGTACCATGAGCACACCCGGAATGGCGGCAAGCTGCACGATCATCTCAGGAGGTGTGGCGATATCTGTATCGACCAGGGTATAAGCCATCTCACCACGCGACTTGTTTATCATATTGTGAATATTAATGCCTGCTCCAGCCAATGCAGTAGAAATCTGCCCGAGCATATTCGGCACGTTGGCATTAGCGATGGCGATACGGAAAGATGATTCGCGCGGCATATTAACATTCGGGAAATTCACCGTATTGTTTAGATTGCCGTGCTCCAGATAGTCGCGTACTTGCTCCGCCACCATTACCGCACAATTGTCTTCAGCCTCTTGCGTAGACGCACCCAGATGAGGCAGCGCAATAACTGCTGGATTGTCCTGCGTCTTCTGCATGGGAAAATCGCAAACATAATAGCGAATACGTTTGGCGGCGATACCGGCCAGCACTGCGTCTTCATCCACGATACCATCGCGCGCAAAGTTCAACAGCACGCTTCCTGGTTTCATCGCTTGTACGCGCTGGTCATTAATCAAACCTCGTGTAGCATCCAGCAAGGGAATGTGCAGCGTAACGAAATCGCTCTGCTTAAGCAGATCTTCTATGCTGTGCGCTTTCCTCACCTGCGAAGGCAGCCCCCATGCTCCTTCCACGGTAATGTCAGGATCGTAACCCACCACTTGCATGCCCAAACCAATGGCGGCATCCGCCACCAGACGGCCAATGGCGCCCAAACCAATAATGCCCAAGGTACGACCACGCAATTCAATACCTGCATAATGCTTTTTGCCATCCTCGACCAGCTTGTGCAGCGTAGCGTCATCACCCTTCAAGTTGGCGGTGAAATGCAGCGCAGCAATCATGTTGCGCGAAGCCAGCAACATACCTGCGATAACCAACTCCTTCACTGCGTTGGCATTAGCACCCGCAGCGTTAAAAACCGGCACGCCCCGCACATTCATCTTTTTCACTGGCACATTATTAGTACCCGCGCCCGCGCGGGCGATGGCTTTTACACCAGCCGGAATATTCATCTCCAGCATATTGTGCGAGCGCACCAGGATCGCATCGGGTTCCGCAATGTCACTGCCAACAATATAATTTGCAGCGGGCAGACGGTTTAAACCCACCGTTGAAATTTTATTTAACGTCAGTATCTTAAAAGTTTTAGCCATGTTGCTTTGCAAAATGTGTTATGAAATCAACCAATGTCTGCACACCTTTCAGCGGCATCGCATTGTAAATAGAAGCGCGCATACCACCGACAGAACGATGCCCCTTCAATTGCAATAGACCGTGCGTATCTGCCTGTTTGAGAAACTCGCCATCCAGACTGGCATCTTTCAGGGTAAACGGGACGTTCATGCGTGAACGATCCGACTTGACCACCGGGCAATTGTAAAAACTATTGCTAGCGTCGATCGCCTGATACAGCAGGTTTGCTTTCCTGATATTGGTCTGCTCCATCTGCGTCAATCCGCCATTGCGCTTGAGCCACTGAAATACCAGCCCCGCCATGTAAATACCGTAAGTGGGGGGCGTGTTATACATTGAATCATTGTCGGCATGGATCTTGTAATCCAGCATAGTGGGCGTATTCGGTGACACATGACCAATCAGGTCTTCACGCACGATAACAATACACAACCCAGCGGGCCCAATGTTTTTCTGCGCTCCGGCATAAATCAAGCCATATTTAGATACATCAATCTGGCGCGATATAATGTTAGACGACATATCTGCCACCAAAGGAATGTCACCGGTTTCCGGAACCCAATTAAATTCGACTCCGCCTATCGTCTCATTCGACGTGTAATGCAAGTAGGCTGCATTCGGATCACGCTGCCACGTATCAAACGCCGGCACATTAATGAAATTCTTGTCCGCGCCACTGGCCACTATATTTACGTTGCTAAATTTTTTAGCCTCGGCTATGGCTTTCTTGGACCATTCACCGGTATTAACGTAATCAGTGGAAGATTTGCCACTTAGCAGATTCAGCGGAATCATGGCGAATTGCAAATGCGCTCCGCCTTGCAGAAATAGCACCTTGTAATTAGCCGGGATTGCAAGCAGCTCACGCAAATCGTTTTCCGCCGCAGCTGCGATACCCATAAACTCTTTGCCACGGTGGCTCATTTCCATAACTGACATGCCACTGCCATGCCAGTCCAGCAACTCCTCACGTGCCTGTTGTAATACCTCATGCGGTAAGACTGCAGGACCTGCGCTAAAATTATAAATTGCCATAACTTGTCTATTCTTTAAATCTAGTCTTTAATCGGTTTGATTAAATGGGAAAGATCTTCCGGCTCAGGATCGGCAATACGGCTCAAGCCCGCCAGTTTATCGTCTTTACCTAAATTAATTAATGTCACGCCCTGCGTGGAACGGCTCATTTCACGGATTTCCTTGACCCGAGTGCGGATTAGTACGCCATTCGTACCAATCAACATGATTTCATCTTCCTCGTTTACCAGGGTAGCCGCGACCACCTTACCATTGCGGGCAGAAGTTTGAATCGCAATCATGCCCTGAGTACCGCGACCATGGCGTGTATATTCTGAAATTGGCGTGCGCTTGCCGTAGCCGTTTTCGGTCGCAGTCAATACTGCTTGGCTTTCGTCGCCCGCCACCAGAAGCGCAATTACATGGTGCTTCGCGGCCAGCTTCATGCCGCGCACGCCGCGCGACACACGCCCCATGGAACGCACATCATTTTCGTCGAAACGTACCGCTTTGCCCCCATTGGAAAACAGCATTACGTCATGCTTGCCATCAGTCAATGCCACGCCAATCAGATAATCACCTTCATCCAGGTTAATGGCGATAATGCCAGCCTTGCGCGGGTTAGCGAAATCAGATAACGCGGTCTTTTTCACCGTGCCTTTGGCGGTGGCAAAGAATACATATTGATCGCCCGAGAACACTTTTACCGGCAGAATCGCGTTAATCTTCTCGCCACTCTCCAGCGGCAACAGATTAACAATTGGCCTACCGCGAGCGGTACGGGCACCCTGAGGTACGTCATACACCTTGATCCAGTACACTCGGCCCCGGCTGGAAAAGCACAAAATATAATCGTGTGTATTGGCGATAAACAGGTTATCTACAAAATCGTCCTCTTTAGGAGGAGCAGCCTGTTTACCCCGTCCACCACGCTTCTGCGCTACATATTCCGCTAATGGCTGCGCTTTCATGTAACCGCCATGCGACATCGTAACCACCACGTCCTCCGGCGTAATCAAATCTTCCATACTCATATCTTGTGTATGAGTGACAATTTCGCTACGACGCTTGTCGCCGTATTGCGCTTTAATCGCAACCAGCTCGTCGATGATAATTTGCGTTACGCGCTCTGGCTTGGCCAAGATATCGAGCAAATCGATAATCTTATCCATCACTTCGCGATATTCGCTGACGATTTTATCTTGCTCCAGCCCAGTTAAACGCTGCAAGCGCAGCTCCAGAATCGCTTGGGCTTGTATGTCCGAAAGCCGATAGGCGCGCTGCTCACCCTGCCCTGACATACCGAATTCCGGCGCCAGACTTTCTGGACGCGATGCATCGCTAACCCGGCTTAGTAACTCTTCGACCAGTGAAGATCGCCATGTCCGCGCCATTAAACCTTGCTTGGCAATCGCAGGCGTCGCGGCCGCTTTAATCAGCGCAATGATTTCATCCACATTGGAAAGTGCAACGGCCAAACCCTCTAGAATATGGCCTCGATCTCGCGCCTTGCGCAAGTCAAATATCGTGCGCCGCGTTACTACTTCGCGCCGATGACGCAGGAAAGCATCCAGGAATTGCTTCAAGTTAAGCAGCTTGGGCTGACCATCGGTCAAGGCCACCATGTTCATGCCGAAACTGTCCTGCAGCTGGGTCATTTTAAACAGTTGATTGAGTATTACTTCCGGCACTTCATTGCGCTTTAGTTCAATCACAGCACGCATTCCGGACTTATCCGATTCGTCGCGAATTTCGGAAATTCCCTCGATTTTCTTTTCGCGCACCAGCTCGCCAATTTTCATTAGCAAGGTGGCTTTATTCACTTGGTAGGGCAATTCATCGATAATGATGGCTTGGCGGTTATTTCCCTTTTCGATATCTTCGAAATGAGTGCGCGCACGCATTACCACACGCCCGCGACCGGTTCGGTAACCTTCCTTCACGCCTGCCAAACCATAAATAAAACCCGCAGTTGGAAAATCGGGCGCGGGAATATATTCGATCAATTGCTCGATATCCAGATCAGGGGTTTTCAGTAGCGCCAGACAGGCATCAACCACCTCGCCTAGATTATGCGGCGGAATATTAGTTGCCATACCAACGGCAATGCCGGTTGAACCATTGACCAACAGATTAGGGAAACGCGCCGGAAACACCAGCGGCTCATGCTCGGAGCCATCGTAATTGGGCCCGAAATCCACGGTCTCCTTGTCCAGATCGGCCAACAACTCGTGGGCAATACGCGCCATGCGAATTTCGGTATAACGCATCGCCGCCGCGTTATCACCATCCACCGAACCAAAGTTACCCTGACCATCCACCAAAGGATAACGCAGCGAAAATGTCTGCGCCATACGAACGATAGTGTCATACACCGCCGTATCTCCATGCGGATGATATTTACCGATCACGTCGCCCACTATGCGCGCCGATTTTTTGTAAGCCTTGTTCCAGTCGTTGGATAGCTCATGCATGGAAAACAACGCACGACGATGTACCGGTTTAAGACCATCACGCACATCAGGCAAGGCGCGTCCAACAATCACGCTCATTGCATAATCGAGATACGACTTGCGCATCTCATCTTCAAGACTAACTACCAGAATTTCTTTAGCGAATTGTTCCATAGGTATAGCGGGTGCTCTAAAATTTCTTGTAAAACAATTTGTAAGTTTAACATGTCCATCTCAAGCGAGACAAAACATAATTTCTTTGCTGCCCAGAACCTGAAATTAAGTCGCCTGACTGGCTGGCGGTTAAAGACAAGTTTTGTTACATTCTGTCCTTCATTCCGAATTATGGGCACATCATGACCAATGCTGATCCGCTTGAACTGGAAAAATTTAGTCAGCTCGCCCACCGCTGGTGGGATTCCAATAGCGAATTCAAACCACTACATGAAATCAACCCGCTGCGTCTGAACTATATCAACCGTATCGCGGCCCTGACCGGCAAAACTGTACTGGATGTAGGCTGCGGCGGCGGCATCCTGTCGGAAAGTATGGCCGCACTTGGCGCGCAGGTAACGGGCATTGACCTGAGCGACAAGGCGCTGCAAGTTGCCAGACTACACTTGCTGGAAAGTGGCCAGCAGGTGAACTACCGCAACATCGCCGTGGAAGACCTGGCGGCAGAACAGCCAGGCCACTATGATGTGGTCACTTGCATGGAATTACTCGAACATGTGCCCGATCCATCCAGCACCGTGGATGCCTGCGCGAAACTAGCCAAGCCGGGCGGTCATGTATTCTTTTCCACTTTAAACCGTAACCCGAAATCTTACCTTTTCGCGGTGATCGGCGCGGAATATTTACTTCATTTGCTGCCGCGGGGCACGCACGATTACGCTAAATTTATCAAACCGTCCGAACTCGCACAATTTTGCCGCAATGCAGGTCTTAATATAAGCGACATCAGTGGCATGAGTTACCATCCCCTCCATAAAACCTACTCACTCGGCCAGAACACTGACGTCAACTACCTGCTCGCCTGTCGTCGTGACTAGTGCCGTCCTGTTCGATCTCGACGGCACTTTTGCGGACACAGCACCCGACCTGGGCGCGGCCCTTAACCACCTGCTCAACCTGCATGGCAAGCCACCTTTGCCTTTGAAAACAATCCGTCCACAAGCATCGCATGGCACTCTTGGCTTACTAAAACTAGGTTTTAACATTGAACCAAATGCGCCAAGTTTTGCGGGTTTACGCGATGCCTTCCTGGATTATTATGCTAGCCATATTTGTGTCCACACCACCCTGTTTCCTGGAATGGCAGAACTGATCGAAATACTGGAACAACGTGGTTTGCCGTGGGGCATTGTTACCAATAAACCCCATCGCTTCACTCTACCGCTAATGCAAGCGCTGGGCTATGCGCAGCGCGCTGCCTGCCTGATCAGCGGCGATACATGTACGCGTGCCAAGCCCTTCCCGGATCCGCTACTGAAGGCCAGCGAATTGCTAAAAATCGTGCCACAACACTGCCTATATCTGGGTGATGACAAGCGCGATGCGGAAGCAGCACAGGCTGCCGGAATGCGCTGCATCATCGCACGCTATGGCTATCATGACTCCTCCCTGGAGGAATTATCCAACTGGCCTGCCCAAGGCGGAATTGATTTACCTTCTCAACTATTACAATATTTAAAAGATTGAAAAATCTGTTAATTTCACGAGGTGAATACAGAAGATATAGATAGACAAAATGATTACTGTAACAGACTCAGCCCTCTTTACAATATATTTGTACAAAGGCAAGGGAACTAATATTGTCGGGTCGACGTTTTCATATCAATTGCATTCAAATGTAACGTGCATAATATAACCTTGCGTTGATCGCATCATGACCAAAATTATCTGCAAGATTTCCATCTTACTATTCATCATTCTCCCGATAATCACCATCATTGCGGGACAGACTGGCTTATTCAATGGAAAACGCCCAACCGATCTTGGCCTGCGTGATGGCAAGCTAAAAGCACCCCTTGCAGAATCATCCAATAGCATCTCCAGTCAAGCGGCACTACATCCGCACAGCGACTACCACATCATTGCTCCGCTAGCATATCAAGGCGACGGTAAAGCAGCCTTTGTCAAACTAACCAATATAGTGCGCAACATGAATAACACAACGGTGATTTCCGCAGAACCCACTTATTTATACGCCGAATTCCAGAGCCGACTAATGAAATTCACCGATGACGTAGAGTTTGCGCTCGATGAATCGACTGGCGTTATTAACATGCGCTCTGCGTCACGCCTCGGCAAGAAGGATTTTGGAGCGAACAGGAGGAGGCTGGAAGCTATCCGGGCGGCATTCGGGAGTTAACACCAGCCTTAGAAACCTACACCCATTAAAAATTTATGCACCTGAATCATTCCAGTTGAACTTGGGTATGTGTCAAGCAGGCATTCAGATGTTGACGGGCGTAATTATGTCCGCATCGCGGACACATCCATAACCACAAAACTAGCAAGCTCATTATCAAAGAAAAGTGAAAGTTGAAATGCTCATTCGTACATCATCTTGATAACCTGCGTTGAGATAAGTAATTTGAGCCGCGTAACAATGTGCGATGTGGTACGGTATGCGCCATACTGTAAAGGATGATGAAGTGACAAAATTGTGGACACAGTCAGACAAACTATGTAGCTTGCTCAAGACTGGGGCAGTAAGAATGCTATGCGCAACAGCTATAACGCTGATAGGTTTAAACATTACGGGGTGCACCATCCCGAAACCGATCCCGGTTGTTGCAGCCGCCCCAATTCCGCCGCATGAACCCAACGAGGTACAGCAACGTGAAATCGAGCGTCTGCAACAGCAGCTGGCGGAAAAAGAAGTGTTAATCCGAAACTTGAACGCTCGTCAACAGGGCCAGGCCAAAGCGTTACAAGAAACCACCAGTCAAGTCACTCGCGAACAGGTGCGGCTACGGCGACTAGCTACACAGCCTGGTGCCGCCTCATCTATCGCGGAAGTAGAAGTCGCTCTGGCAAGTTTGAAATCATCCCAGATCACAACACCCGAACAAACACTACAAGCACAACGTCTCCTTGATGCCGCTACGGCGTCCTACGCCAAAGGAAACTACGGCACAGCCATGGATCACGCCGCACAGACACGAGAATTTATCGACATGGTGAAGGATAACCGCACCCGCAAGGCGTCAGACCCACGTCTTGCGATGGTACCATTCAATGTCCCCATTCCGTTACGCGCCAAGAGCAACATCAATCTGCGCCGAGAACCATTCGGCAGTGCGGTTAAGTTTGGTGCACTAAAAAAAGACTCCGCGCTAACTGCGCAGGCCTATCTGGGTGACTGGCTACACGTGCAGACCAGTGAT
Source organism: Candidatus Nitrotoga sp. AM1P (assembly GCF_013168275.1). Classification (GTDB taxonomy): domain Bacteria; phylum Pseudomonadota; class Gammaproteobacteria; order Burkholderiales; family Gallionellaceae; genus Nitrotoga. The sequence continues at coordinate 862,583 of NZ_AP019547.1, forward strand.
GAGCGTTTTGGATGGGTACTAAACACTCTGGTGGAGGTGCGGGTGACTGATCTTAATCACTAGCCCTACTATGTCACAAACGTAATATCGGACTTATCCACCATAATATAGAGCTCGCTAAATCCGCGATTACACATTAACTATTATGGTTGGTTATTGAATTCGCCCACAGTAAGACTAATAGTCTATTCAGATAAATGGCTTAGCTGACTCCTAAAGATTTACTCTGGCGTGTCGAGATATCCGATAGGAGGTGTTATGCAACATCAGAAAATGTGGGAACTGGCCGAGTGGATAGATTTTCTCAGTCAAGTCGATATTCCGGTATTGAAACAAACCGCACGCAATCTGTCTGCATTGCGCCAACATGAAAAAAACCTTAGTGCGCGAGGTGTTGCCCATATTATCAACTTCGACCCCATGATGACCGTCAAGCTGCTGCGCCATCTGCAGCAGCAAAAGCACGCCAGCCAAGAGCATGAAGTGATGCAGGTGGATCAAGCATTAATGATGTTGGGTCTCGATACATTTTTTAAAAAAGTGCCGGCAGAACCACTGGCGGAAACAGTTCTAAGCGGGCAGATGGATGCCTTGAGCTGTTTGTTGCGAGTAATACACCGTTCAAACCGCGCATCCACTTTCGCTGTGGATTGGGCAGTGCGCTTGAGTGATATGCATTTTGAAGAAGTTCGCATCGCTGCGTTGTTATTTGATATTGCCGAACTGCTAATGTGGTGCTTTGCACCTGTAGATATGCTGAAAATCCGTGCCCTGCAGCAACAGGATAGAACATTGCGTAGCAATGATGCGCAGGAACGGGTGTTGGGCTTTACATTGTTTCATTTGCAATCTGCATTGGCATTAAAATGGTCACTACCCAAGCTGTTGATCACGCTGATGGATGGCGAATGTGCCAATCAACAACGCGTGCGTAATGTCTTTCTCGCCGTCAATCTTGCGCGCCATTCTGCCAATGGCTGGAATGATGCGGCTCTGCCCGATGACTATGCTGATATCGGCAAACTCCTGCATATGCAGCCGGAAGAAGTGAAGGTTATGGTTGGTGCGCAAGAGAAAAACTAATGCGCTCCTGACAAACTGAACTCCTGATTTTTTTCAATGAAAAATCCTTCACCCACTCAGTAGGTTAAATTTTTTGTAGCTGCCGCGCGGTAGAGAGTACTTGTTGCGCAAGATTGTGGGCTAAGCAATCAAATTCGATAATTTCCGGCATGCCGCGCAGCCAGGTAAGCTGTCGCTTAGCCAGTTGACGCGTAGCGGCGATGCCTTTGTCCAATAACTCTGTTTCGTTTATTTCACCGGCGAGAAACTGCCATGCCTGACGATAGCCCACGCAGCGCATGGAGGGCAGGTTAGGATGCAGCGAATATTTTTCTTTAAGTGTAAGCAATTCATCTACCAAGCCGAGTTTAAGCATGGCAACAAATCGTGTGGCGATACGTGCATGCAACTTGCTACGTTCACTTGGAATAAGTGCAATCTGCATGACGTGATAAGGCAACGGATATTTGTTTTGCTGCTTGAATAGCGCGGACATTGGTTGGCCGGAGAGTTGATACACTTCCAGCGCACGCTGGATACGCTGCGCGTCGTTTGGCTTTAGAAGTGCCGCCGTTTCCGGATCAACCTGGGCCAATTCTGCATGCAGAGCAGGCCAACCGAGACGGTCGGATTGCTCGTCCAAAGCGGCACGCACTTTAGAGTCGGCCTGCGGTAGTTCATTCAGACCAAAGCGCAAGACACGGAAATACAACATGGTACCGCCCACCAGCAAAGGAATGCGTCCGCGTTGAGTGATGTCATTCATTAAACGCAGTGCATCATGGCGAAAAGCGGCGGCGGAATAGGCGTTGGTTGGATCAATTATATTGATCAGGTGATGCGGCGCATGAGCGAGGACGACAGCCTCGGGTTTGGCAGTACCGATATTCATATCCCGATACACCAGCGCGGAATCAACGCTAATAATTTCTACTGGTAGCTGCTGGGCCAGTTCTACAGCCACCTGGGTCTTTCCGCTGGCGGTAGGCCCCATAAGGAAAAGAGCGGGAGGCAGTGTGTTCATTTTCCTCGCATGAACAGCGTATCCAATTCTGCAACACTCATTTGAAACCAAGTCGGACGACCATGATTGCACTGGCCGGATCGTTCTGTACGTTCCATTTCACGCAGGATATTATTCATCTCAGGCACGCTAAGAGTTTGATTGGCCCGCACTGCGGAATGGCAGGCCAGCGTAGACAACAGTTCGTTGCGTCGTTCGGTCAGCACTCTAGTAGCACCATATTCACGCATTTCATGCAATACATCACGTGCGGCAGCTTCGGCGTGAGTCTGTTTAAGCATAGCCGGCATGGCCCGCACTGCCAGCGTTGTCGGCGACAAGAGAGCGATATCAAAACCAAGTTGCGTAATGGCTACGTGCTCTTCCTCGGCTGTGGCAATGTCCAATGCCTCGGCAGCGAAGCTCACCGGGATGAGTAGCGGTTGCATGGGTATTTGTTGCCCGTCAAGTGCCGTTTTAAGTCTTTCGTATACGATACGTTCGTGGGCGGCGTGCATGTCCACCACCACCAGCCCATGTACGTTTTGCGCCAGAATATAGATGCCGGCAAGCTGTGCTAGCGCAAAGCCAAGCGGCGGAACTTCAGTTTCTGATAAAGAAGATTGAGAGTGAACGTTTAACAAGAGCGCGTCATTTAATTTTTCCTCCTCCCCTCCCCTGCTTTCTTTCTTTCCAAAAAGAGCATCGTAAAAAGCCAGCGGCTGTGATGCCATGGGCAGCCGTAGAGGCTGCTGCATTGGCTGTTGTACCGACATGGTTCGTTGCACAGATGAAACCTGGGTTAGTTGATTTGATAGGTCAGACGTATTTTCTGTCAAAGCTACGGGCGTGCTCAGCACTTGTTGCAGCGTATGGAACACGAACTGATGAATGGCCTGGCTCTCACGAAAGCGAACTTCGCTCTTGGCTGGATGCACATTCACGTCCACCAATTCTGGTGGCATATCTAAAAACAGTACAAAGGCAGGATGACGCTGGTGATGAAGGATATCCTGATAGGCTTGTCGGATGGCATGAGCGACTACCTTGTCGCGGATAAAACGTCCATTCACAAAAAAATATTGAGCTTCGCGTGATGCTTTCGAATAAGCAGGTAGAGAAGCCATGCCATATAAATGCAATCCAGCTGCCTTGCGTGAGACAGGCACCGCACTTTGCCCAAATTCTTTGCTTAATAGGGCTTCGATGCGCTTTGGCAATGCATCTGATTTTTCTTCCCCATTTACTTCAGAAAGCTGGGAGATCGACATAAGAGGTGAATAGCTTGAGCGGGGTAGCGTGGGTAATTGCCACATAATACGGTTATTGTGTTGCAGGCTGAAGGCGACATCCGGACGCGACAGTGCGATGCGCTTGAAGGTTTCCTCACAATAAGCGAGCTCGGTGGCTTCGGATTTAAGAAATTTGCGTCGCGCCGGGGTGTTGAAATACAGCTCGCGTATTTCCACGCTGGTGCCCTGAGCATGCGCAGCAGGAATAACTTCACTCTGTGTGCCATCCCCGGATTGAATCTGCCAAGCATGTGGGCTGTCCGTCTTGCGGCTGGTAAGCGTTACCTGCGCCACTGCCGCCATGCTGGCCAAAGCCTCGCCGCGAAAACCCATGCTGGCGACGCGCTGCAAGTCGGCTAGTGAGGCAATCTTACTGGTCGCATGGCGCATCAGGGCGAACGGTAACTCTTCTGGCGCGATACCCTTGCCATTATCGCGTACACGCAGCAGCTTTACGCCGCCGCCTTCCAGCTGCACGATGATTTCAGTGGCACCCGCATCCAGGCTGTTTTCCAGCATCTCCTTAAGCGCGGCAGCAGGACGTTCGATAACTTCGCCCGCAGCGATTTGGTTGATGAGCAAATCAGGTAATAGCTGTATGGCGGGCATATAAAATAATTAAGGTTGCGGACAGCGAATTATAACTTTTTCATGCTATGGCAGTGCGGTGCCGAAGATAAAATCGTATAATCCTAGGTTGATAAAAATTATTATTGCCCGGTATAGCCGGGGTTTTTTAATATGCTTGGGACTAGAGCGCAGAAGTTTTGTCCGCATGTAAGCAAGGTGTCTCGCTTGCAGCTGGGTGGATGACCTCCCCGCTTTAATTCACAGCGCATAATAAATTTAGGAGTTTGCACTGCATGGAAAGCTTAAATTCTCAGCAACGTAGCACAGGTACTGATAGTGGAGTCGCTCCGCCCCCAGTTTTAAAATTGGGATTCGGAATGAAATTTGAAGATCTCTACAGCTGCGATGGGTTACCCCGCATCGATTCGTGCTTCCTGGCCGAACTTGCTGAAGACGAACCATTGCTGGCGGAAAAACTGGCGACGGCGCGTAATGCACCAGACCATCTGACACACCTGGAAGAATCACAGCTCATTATTAATCTGGCCCCACATCTGGAAGATTTTCTTGGTCAACTATTCAATATTCAGAACGCAGTTCGAGAGTTAGCAGAGCGACACAATGAGCTAGCACCGTTATTTCACTGCAAACGTATTTTTGTCCAGCGTAAGGCAGTACAGAAATATAAGACAGCGGATGCTGCGGCTTTTGATGACGACGACCTCAGAGCCAGGTTGTTGCAGGCTTTCGGCGGCACCACCAGTGAAATGGACGAATTGCTTTTTGCCCGTAAAGTTAACAGCTGGCTTGATGCCGAAACAGAAAATATTGATCGAATCGATATAGCTATGCGGTATGCGGCCTGGGCTGTGCATACCACCGCAGGAAAAAAGCGTCATGGGCAGGGTGTATTGTTCAGGGTTCCTGCCAAGCTCGATTTTCAGCGCCTGGTGCCTATCATTCCAGTTGAGAATATTTCCTATACTGCGCATCGTCTCGCGGATAGTCATCTTCGCCATCGCGAAGGTTTTGCCCTGACGGACAAAGGCACAGACTTGGCGGGTGCCTTGGGTGAAGCGAATTACTGCATTTGGTGCCACGAGCAAGGCAAGGATTCCTGCTCGGTCGGTATGCGAGAAAAAACCGGGGTGGATGGTTCTCCACCCCCATTTAAGAAAAGCGTTTTCGGCATTCCGCTGGCGGGTTGCCCTGTGGATGAAAAAATTTCAGAATTTCATAAGGTTAAAGCGTCCGGTTTTGCACTAAGTGCGTTGGCTATCATCGCGGTAGATAATCCGATGTGCGCTGCAACGGGGCATCGTATTTGTAATGACTGCATGAAATCTTGCATTTATCAAAAGCAGGAGTCAGTAAACATTCCACAGGCTGAAACCCGGTCATTAAAGGATGTTCTTGAGCTGCCGTGGGGTTTTGAGATTTATAGCCTGCTCACCCGGTGGAACCCCCTCAATATTCGTCGCCCCTATCCGCATGCTGCCACCGGTAAACGTGTACTTGTAGTAGGTATGGGTCCAGCCGGTTTTACGCTGGCACATCATTTGATGAATGACGGCCATGCCGTTGTCGGTGTCGATGGATTGAAAATCGAACCATTGCCTGGTGATTTATCTGGCGTGGATGCAGGCGGCAATCGAGTGGAATTTAGCCCGATATACGATGCAAGTATATTGACAGAACCACTGGATAATCGGGTTATGGCCGGTTTTGGCGGGGTGGCCGAATACGGTATTACGGTTCGATGGGATAAGAATTTTCTCAAAATCATTCGCCTGCTGCTGGAGCGGCGCGCACAATTCGCGCTGTTCGGCGGAGTGCGTTTTGGCGGAACCATTACTGCTGAAAGTGCTTTTGAGCTGGGTTTCGATCATATTGCACTAGCTGCGGGTGCTGGTCGTCCGACATTGCTCGATATACCAAACGGTATGGCATGCGGTGTTCGCACTGCGTCAGATTTTCTTATGGCATTACAATTGACGGGGGCCGCCAAGCCTGACTCCATCGCTAACATGCAAGTCCGCTTGCCAGTTGTGGTAATCGGCGGTGGCTTGACCGCAATTGATACTGCCACGGAATCACTTGCCTATTACCCGGTGCAAGTTGAGAAATTTCTTTGCCGCTATGAAATGCTGGTAGCAGAAAAAGGTGAGGCGACATTGCGCAGCATGTGGTCGGCTTCTGAAGCAATTATAGGCGATGAATTTTTGAGTCATGCTCGGGCTATACGCGCGGAGCGGGCCCTAGCCTCGATCGAAGGACGTAACCCCAATATTCTTCAGCTTATCAAATCATGGGGGGGCGTCACTTTGGCCTATCGCAAGCGCCTGATCGACAGCCCTTCATATACCCTCAATCATGAAGAAGTAGAAAAAGCTCTGGAGGAAGGAATTTATTTTGCCGAAGGCTTGACCCCAGTGCGGGTAGAAGTGGATGCAAATGGCGATGCGACCGCCATGGTGGTGATGAACCAGATATTAGATGCCGAGGGCGCCTGGCAGAAAGCCGGGCAAATACACCTGCCGGCGCGCACCATCTTTGTAGCTGCGGGCACCCAACCGAACACAGTGCTGGCACGCGAATTTCCAGAATACTTCAAGCTTGATGGACGTTACTTCCAGGCATGTGACGAACAGGGGGAACCAGTAAGACCAGAGCGTAGCAATGCCAAGCCGGCCAAGGCACACGTGCTGCAGTACAAGTACCATGATGGTCGTTTCGTCAGCTTTTTCGGTGACTTGCATCCTTCATATTCCGGTAACGTAGTCAAGGCCATGGGCAGTGCGAAGCAGGGTTATCCGGTGCTCAGCAAGGTGCTGTCACAGGTTGCCGCTGCAGCCAAAGAGAATAATCAAGAATTTCTTGCACGCCTGGGCAACGATCTGCGCGCCACCATACATCAAGTGGTTCGTCTTACCCCTAATATTGTCGAAGTGATCGTCAAAGCCCCTGCCGCGGCGCGCAGCTTTCAACCGGGGCAGTTTTACCGTCTGCAGAATTACGAGACTCATGCCGCACAAGTCGAGGGTACGCGCATGGTTATGGAAGGTTTAGCCCTGACCGGCGCCTGGGTTGATGCCGAGCAAGGCTTGCTCTCTACTATTGTGCTGGAAATGGGCGGCTCATCGCAGTTATGTACCATGCTGAAGCCCGGTGAACCGGTAGTACTTATGGGGCCAACTGGTACGCCCACTGAGATTGCTCCGGGGGAAATAGTGTTGCTGGCTGGTGGAGGCTTGGGCAACGCCGTACTATTTTCCATCGGCAAGGCATTCCGTAGCGTCGGCTCTAAAGTACTTTACTTTGCCGGCTACAAAAAAATGATAGACCGCTACAAAGTAGACGATATCGAAATGGCCGCCGATGTAGTGATTTGGTGCAGCGATGAAGCGCCCGGATTTATACCAAATCGTCCCCAAGACCGAACTTATGTAGGTAATATCGTGCAGGCCATCAAAGCCTATGCCAGCGGTGAATTGGGCCAGCCAGACATCGCGGTGAATCAGGTCGATCGCATCATTGCGATTGGTTCAGACAGGATGATGGCCGCAGTTGCAGCGGCCCGTCATAACGAACTGAAACCCTATATGAAACCGGATCACCACGCCTTTGGTTCCATCAATTCACCCATGCAATGCATGATGAAAGAGATTTGCGGTCAGTGCATTCAGGAGCACTTCGATATTTCGACCGGGGAAAAAACCTATGTATTTTCCTGTTTCAACCAAGATCAGAGACTAGACTGCGTAAATTTCCCCGGGTTGAATGCCCGGCTCAAGCAAAATACCGTGCAGGAAAAACTTACCGCACAATGGATAGCGCATTGCCTGGAACAAGATGACATATTGACAGGCACATCTTGATGATAAAATTATCTAATTATGGGTTCATGTGCCCGGTATACCCGGGCCTTTTTAAAAGGGGAGATGTTTCATGCGTATAGGTATTCCTACGGAAACGCACGCAGGTGAAACACGTGTCGCGGCAACACCCGAAACGGTAAAAAAAATGCTGGCCGCTGGTCATGCGGTCATGGTGCAGCGGGGTGCCGGAGCAGGAGCGAGCATTCCCGACGCAGACTATCAGGCATCAGGTGCCACCTTGGTCAGCGCCGCGGAAGTTTATGCTCAAGCGGAGATCATGCTTAAAGTGAAAGCTCCGACTGGAGACGAGCTGGCAAAGCTGGCCGCCAAAACTGTGTTAATCGGTTTACTTTCACCTTCTCAGGCGGATTTGGTTGCAGCCTACGCCAAGCAGGGCATCACCGCTTTTGCCATGGAAAAGCTGCCGCGGACGTCACGCGCGCAAGCTATGGATGTTCTGTCTTCGCAAGCTAACATTGCCGGGTATAAGGCAGTGCTGGTGGCGGCTAATTTATATAAACGGTTTATGCCGATGTTAATGACGGCTGCCGGTACGGTGAAGGCTGCACGCGTAGTGATATTAGGTGTGGGTGTGGCTGGTTTGCAAGCTATCGCTACCGCCAAGCGCATGGGTGCGATAATTGAGGCCTCCGATGTGCGTCCTGCTGTAAAAGAACAAGTGGAGTCCTTGGGTGCCAAATTCATTGATGTATCTTATGAAACGGATGAGGAGCGTGAAATTGCCCAAGGCGTTGGCGGTTATGCCCGCCCCATGCCCGCCAGTTGGATGAATCGTCAAAAGGTGGAGGTTGCCAAACGTGTGGCACAAGCAGATATTGTCATTACCACTGCCTTGATTCCCGGTAAAACCGCACCAGTGCTGGTAACTGAAGATATGGTCAAATCCATGAAGCCAGGTTCCGTGATCGTGGATATGGCTGTTGAAGCAGGCGGCAATTGCCCATTGTCCGAGTTAGGAAAAACGGTGGTTAAACATGGCATCACGTTGGTGGGTGAAGACAACCTGCCTGCTTTGGTTGCTGCGGATGCCAGTGCTTTATATGCACGCAATCTATTGAATTTCCTAAATTTACTATGCGATCCCAAAAACGGCGGGAAGACGAATATTAATCGTACTGACGACATTATCGCCGGATCGCTGTTGTGTATCGACGGAGAAGTGGTTATTAAATAAATACTTTAACCCCTCCCCTCTGAAAATGAGCTGGGAAAGGTTAAGGCTTGCCAATCTCAACATAGGAGTTTTGAAATGAGTAGTGCAATTGATCCTGTCATTATCAATCTGACCGTATTCGTATTGGCCGTGGTGGTCGGCTATCACGTGGTATGGAATGTCACGCCTGCGCTACATACACCGCTAATGGCAGTGACCAACGCAATTAGCGGCATTATCATCGTCGGTGCCATGTTGGCGGCGGGACCTGAGCAACTCGACGCCGGCACAGTAATGGGGCTAGTCGCAGTTATGTTGGCGGCAATTAATGTATTCGGTGGTTTTCTGGTAACACAGCGCATGCTGAGCATGTTCAAAAAGAAAAATAAATAAACTCAGAACGTTGATGCTTAAACGCAAAGAGGCACAGCGGAGCGATATCAGCCATTAATTTTGAATAGCTCCCTAGTTTATTTGTTGAGCATCACGATGCTTCACCTCATTTGCGAGGTAAAGTAGTTACAAAATAATCAAGGAAAAATTATGTCGGCAAATTTTGTTGCATTAGCCTATTTGATCGCCGCAGTTCTATTTATCCTGGCGCTGAAAGGCTTGAGTTCTCCCATTTCCGCACGGCGCGGAAATATGTTTGGCATGATAGGCATGGCTATTGCGGTGCTCACCACACTGACCATCACTCAGAACCTGATTTATATCGCGCTTGCCATCATCGTGGGCGGAGCGATAGGTGCGGTAGTCGCCCGGCACATTCAAATGACTGCCATGCCGGAATTGGTGGCGGCAATGCACTCGCTGGTCGGTCTGGCAGCGGTGCTGGTCGCCATGTCCGCGTTTTATAATCCAATTGCCTACGGCATTTCACCGCTGCACGTCAGCAACCTGATTGAATTATTCATCGGTACGTTTGTTGGTGCGATTACATTCACCGGTTCCATCATCGCTTTCGGCAAACTGTCCGGCAAGCTCGGCAGCAAGCCGCTGCATTTTGCTGGGCAGCACTGGTTTAACTTGTTTCTGGGTGTTGTGATGATCGCCTTCGGCATCATGTTCATTTTCACGCAAAGCTGGGTGCCATTCCTGATCATGATTGCCTTGGCACTATCGCTGGGTGTATTACTGATTTTGCCGATTGGCGGAGCGGACATGCCCGTTGTGGTATCCATGCTTAACTCTTATTCCGGATGGGCGGCGGCGGGCATTGGCTTTACCCTGAATAATAATATGCTGATTATCGCCGGTTCATTAGTCGGCAGCTCTGGTGCGATTCTTTCTTACATTATGTGTAAGGCAATGAACCGCTCTTTCTTCAATGTAATTCTTGGTGGCTTTGGTGGTGGTGAGGGTACCGTGGGAGCAGGAGAGGTCGAGCAGCGGCCGGTACGTAGCGGTAGTGCGGATGACGCTGCGTTCCTGATGGGCAATGCGGATAGCGTCATCATCGTGCCGGGCTATGGTCTGGCGGTGGCGCGGGCGCAACATGCAATCAACGAAATGGCTGACCATTTGATCAAGAATGGCGTCAAAGTGCGTTATGCCATCCATCCTGTGGCCGGACGTATGCCGGGCCACATGAACGTATTGCTGGCTGAGGCTGAGGTACCTTACGATCAAGTATTTGAAATGGACGAGATCAATAACGAATTTGCCGATACTGATGTGGTGCTGGTCATCGGTGCCAACGACGTGGTAAATCCTGCAGCCAAGACCGACCCGAACTCCCCTATTTATGGCATGCCGATCATTGATGCGCACAAGGCGCGTACTATTCTGGTAGTCAAACGCAGTATGGCTGTCGGCTATGCTGGACTGGACAATGATTTGTTCTATTTAGACAAAACCATGATGGTATTTGGCGATGCCAAAAAAGTAGGTTAATACTTGATTTCATTTAAGAATAATATCCCGGCTTACCGGGATATTTATTTTAGACATCTCTAAATAACGCCGAGCTTTGCAAATATCTTCTAACATAGTCAATATTTTAAACAACGCAATTCAGCAGAGAAGATAAAACCTGGATTGTAGAAATACCCTAAATTACATTGGGTCCCAGAACCCATGTCACATAAAAAACCGAATTACATATGCATTCAGGAAGTCATGGAGGGCTTTAAAGTACTTCTACAGATTGTCGTAAGGTAATATTCAAGATAATTATCCATGAGATACAAAAAGTGATTTTTAAAAGACCCCTAGAGTAATTATGTTCAGCGTTCAGCCACACTACAGTTATGGAGTTTTCATACAAAATATGATACTAAATTATTAACGTGGTGAAGCCATCCACTGCATCACGCATTAATCCTATTCAGCAGCTATTATCATGGTCTCCTGCTATCCGATTTCTACCATGGTTGGTAGTAATTGTTTCTTTAGCTGTAACCCATCAGTTGTGGAGGAATGCGCACTACGAAGCTATACGGGAATTGCAATATGATTTCAATTTCCGTTTACTCGATGTCAACAACCGCATTGAACAACGCATGCAATCTTATGAACAAGCATTGCGGGGTACACAAGGTTTATTCGCAGCTTCCATCAGCGTAGAGCGCAACGAATTTCATGCCTATATCGTTGCTCAACATATTGTAGAGAGCTTCCCTGGTATACAAGGTGTGGGGTTTTCGCTGGTCACCCCTACGACCAAACAAGATAAACACACTGCCACCTCCTCCAAAGAAAGCTTCCCCGTATACCCTAACCCTCCTAATGAGAAGCAAAAAATCACCACCTCAATCGTCTACATCGAGCCATTCTCAGAGGGTAATCGACATACGTTTGGTTACAACATGTATTCCGATCCTGTGCGGCGCACCGCAATGGAGCAAGCGCGTGACAACAATAAAGCCGTTATCACTGGCAAGACGAAACTGATACAGGAAAATAGCGAAAGCGCGCAGACTGGTTTTCTGATGTATCTGCCTATCTATAAAAACGGGACACCCTACGCAACCTTGGCTGAGCGTCGTACCAATCTTGTTGGCTGGGTCTTTGCTCTGTTTCGGATGGATGATCTTATGCGTGGCATTCTCGGTACGAGCATTTCTGACATCGACATCAAAATCTACGATGGCGAGGAGATGTCGAGTAAGACGCTCATGCATACAACCGACAACACCAATAAAAACGACATCAAAAGGGACTCACTTTTTCATGCTTCAAAGCACCTTGAAATTGCTGGCCACACCTGGACAATGGCTATTAGCTCCCTCCCCAACTTTGAGGCGCAGCTAGTCAAAGAAAAGGCTCAATCCATTGTTGTGGTTGGCTTAGCTGTAAGTATATTGCTGGGGCTACTCACAGGATTGCTGGTGCAGGGCCGAGAACGCGCTCTTCGAACTGCGCGAAAAATGAATGAACGATTAATCGAGAGCGAGGAACGTTTACGCCTTAGTCTGATGTATGGCGAAATCGGCACTTGGGATTGGGATGTTTGTACTAACGAACTATATTGGTGCGATCATATTTCTGTTCTTATGGCCTGTCCTGCAGGAAAACAAAATGGTACTTATGAAGATTTCCTGAGCAGCATACATCCTGATGACCGTCAGTATATGATCAATTCCATGAATAGCTGTGTTAAAGAAAGCACTAAATACAACATAGAGCACCGAGTTATTTGGCCAGATGGCACGGTACGCTGGTTACATCAACGCGGTGGGGTGATACGCGATACAGACGGAACTCCGCTGAAGATGCTGGGTGTGGTCCAGGATGTGACCACCAAAAAGCTGGAGGAAATGGAACTGGTGGAAATCGACACCAGATTGCACACCATCATTGATGCTGCCCCAGACGCCGTGGTGTTAATGAATTCCGATGGCTTACTCACGGGCTGGAATGGTCAGGCAGAAAAGATTTTTGGCTGGGTCAGGGAAGAAGCCATCGGACACATGCTGCACGATTTGATTATCCCGCCGCAGTATCGTAATGCGCATATTCAGGGCTTGAAACATTTTTTAGCTTCCGGCAAGGGAGCCGTCCTGAATAAACGTATAGAAATAACAGGTTTACATCGCGATGGCCATCAATTTGCCATCGAATTAGCAATATCTCCGGTCAAACAAAAGGGCAAATATGAATTTTGCGCTTTCATCCACGACATCACAGCACGCAAGAAAACTCAAAGTTTGCTGCTGCATGCCAAAGAAGACGCCGAGCGAAGTTCCGCAGAGTTAATCAGCTATATCCAGGCAATTGACCAGCATGCCCTCGTCTCCGTTGCCGATCCTTCCGGGCGCATCATCCAGGCCAATGACAAGTTTTGTGAAGTCAGCGGCTACAGCCGGGAAGAGATGCTCGGCCATGACCACCGTATTATTAATTCTGGGGCGCATCCAAGCGCTTTTTTCGTCGAGATGTGGACTACCATCGCCAGTGGTGACATCTGGCGTGGTGAAATTTGTAACCGCGCAAAAAACGGTGAACTGTATTGGGTGGATAGCACTATCGTGCCACTCAAAGATGCGAACGGGCAAATTGTACGTTACATATCGGTCAGGGTTGACATCACCAAACGCAAGGAATCTGAGCAGCACATTCAATCTCTTGCCTACTACGATGTATTGACTGGCCTGCCCAACCGCACCTTGCTGCATGACCGTCTTGGCCAGTTGATCGCTGAATCACATCGCGACCAGCAGAAATTTGCACTGCTATTCATCGATCTTGATCGCTTTAAATATGTAAACGATTCGATGGGGCATGCAGTGGGCGACAAGTTATTGCAGGTAGTCGCACTGCGTTTGCAAGAATGTGTGCGCGAAGTAGATACCGTATCACGTATCAGTGGTGACGAATTTATCGTATTACTGCGTGAGACAGAGGCAAAAGGTGCGGCACGTGTGGCTAACAAAATACTCAAAGCGCTGACGACTCCTTGTGATGTGGGCACTCTGCAAATCGCCACCCATGCCAGCATCGGCATCAGTATCTACCCTGACAATGCGGATAGTCAAGACGAAATCAATACGTTGATCAAGCATGCTGACGTGGCGATGTATCGTGTAAAAGCCGAGGGCCGCAGCAATTTCCTGTTTTTTGCGCCAGAAATGAATTTTCGCGCCAATAAATTATTTTCTATGGAAAATGATCTGCGCTTGGCATTGGAACGCAATGAATTTATATTGCATTATCAACCCCAGGCGAATTTGATCAGCGGAATGGTGTGCGGTGCAGAGGCATTACTGCGCTGGAAACATCCAGCAAAAGGCTTTGTTACGCCAGCAGAATTTGTTCCTGTGGCCGAAGAGACCGGGCAGATTATACCTATAGGTGAATGGGTGTTGCGCACAGCTTGCGCACAATTAGCTGCATGGAGGCGACAAGGGATGTCCATATTCCCGATATCTATAAATTTATCTATCAGTCAATTGCGTCAGCCACAACTGGCGCAATTGATCATCGCTGTACTAGAAGAAACGGGGCTGCATCCAAAGGACTTGGAGTTGGAAATTACCGAAGGCGTCATGATGAACGAGGCTCAAGCGTCAATGGCTTTCCTGACCCAGATGCATGAATTGGGAGTGCAATTAGCCATAGATGATTTCGGCACGGGTTATTCTAGCCTTAGTTACTTGAAGAAAATGCCACTCGATCGACTGAAGGTGGATCAATCTTTCGTACGTGACGTCGCTACTGATGAAAATGATGCGGCTATCGTTCGGTCCATCATTAGTCTGGGCCACCAGTTTAAATTACAGGTCATTGCGGAAGGAGTAGAAACGTTGGAACAACTGGATTTCTTGCGTGTTCGAGGCTGCGATGAAATTCAAGGTTATTATTATAGCCGTCCTCTGCCAGCTGAAGAATTTGCGATATTTATCAATGGTAATCCAGTGCTGGATTAGGATTGGATCTAATTTTTAGCTACCTTATTCAAACAGTATTGGTCTGAAGCTGTTGGCATTAGCGGGCTGGTCGACACAATCCACAGCACATCAATAATGTCCACAGTCACAAGACCGATGTCGGCGATGCGCAATGGCTGGCGATAGCCAGCTTTCTGCTCGCCCAAATGGGGGATTTTTCACGTAACACTTTATAGACATCAAGAGAGCCAGTGTGACGGGAAAACAATAAGGGTGAGCACGACGATAAGCACACAAATCGCGATGATAACTAAAATCAGCACGATGAAAGCCCAGATGCTACGCCATATACTATTCATGTTTTTTCATCTTTAAGTCTTTTGATGCGAGTACATCGTCCAAAGCAAGTCCAGTCAGGCTGGAAATAGTGCGCCACAAATAATAAAAAATTATCATCATGAGCATGGACGGAATCGCGATCACTGGGTAACTTAGTAAAGTTAATTGTCCCAGCTCCTCATTGAAGGCAACACTACCTGTCGGACTGACAACAATCCACTTTGCGAGAACGTAGTTCATCCCTGAAGAAAAGAAAAACGTCCCGCTAAGCAGGTAAGAAGCGTTTAATAATCGAGCTTCAAAGGCCTCAGTCTTATTATTCTCAACAAGTTTCTGTGTAATTTTTTCAATGTCGATAACGGTTGGGTTATATAGCAATGTTCTGATCAGAGGATAACGTGAATAAGTAGAAAGGAGCACCGCAATACCAATCAGGCCTGGAATAGCCGCCTCTTTGATTGCCAACCATCGGGTACTCAATGTCAGTAACCCAATACCACCTGTCAGCAACGTGCTGATCAAACCAAGAAGTGCTATGAAGTTAAATTTTTTGTATTTCAAATACTCAAATAAGCCCCATATTAACGGAAAAGCCAAGGCTATAATTAGAGCACCGCTCGCACCAAGACTATTCTCGTTGCTGAATTTCATAAGAACAACGGAAGGGATAAGAATACTGACTAACAAGTCAATAAATGGACGTGGGATATGATTTAGGGCTTTTTTTTCCTGCGCGAGTGGATCAATCATAAAAATTTTCCTGGGCGTAATCCCAATTTTCACTAATCACTTTTGAATAGCCACCTTAGGTCATTCAAACGAAAACAATCACAAATATGGATACGTTTAACTCATTATTAATTTTAGTGATATCTTTCATGATGACGTAATGCAAGCCAAGACACCATATTTTTCAGAGGTTTTTTCACTTTCTACGCCAAACGCTCGCCAGCCAAGGCTGCTGTTCTCGCGGCAGGTTGTCAGGGCGGTAATAGTGAATAAGCTCAGTAAATCCAGCGTCTGACATGAGGTACCGCCAAGTATCAAGATTGTAATATACGCCGTAGCGCCCGTGGTTCCATCCTTCCTCGTTATGCCCGTGTGGGTTGGAACTAAACAGAACAGCGCCCGGTTTCAGCGTCGTATGCAACTCATGTAAGATACGTGGCAACACTTGACTGGGCGCATGGAAAAGTGAGGCGTTGGCGAACACTCCATCGAAATATTTGGCCGGAAGATCAAGCTTGAGGAAATCCTGCTGCCACACTTCGCAGTGGCTGTAGTCGCGCGCCATCGCAGCGAAACGCTTGCAGCCATCCAAGCCCGTTGCCATGTGCCCCATTTGTGCAAACACCTTGAGGTCTCGCCCCGGCCCACAGCCAAAATCCAGTATATTGAAAGGCGGCCCAACCTCGATGTAGTGCAGCAACGACATGATATTTTGACTAACATCGTGATTACGTGTGCCTACAAAAAAATCTTCGGCGTGCTGGTTATAGTACTTTAAGGTAAGCGTGGATATTTTTTCTAAATCTTCCAAATTCAACTTCATCTTGCATCTAAATTATTGTGTAATCGACGATTTAACTTTACTTTAATATTTAAAGAGCAAGGTCGTCCAGCTTGACTATTTTTTGATTTTTACATATCCAGATAATGAAGTTACAAAAACAAGCACATGAATTACTTATGGTATTTAACCTAGCAGATGTTTTATTTGTTCCCTTTCTTTCAATAACTCACGATAATTTTCCAGCATATGTCGGTGGCCGAGTTCACCTATCGACAGATTCTGCACAATTTGGTAGTCGCCGTTATGACAAGTAACCGGGAAACCGTACACCACGCCTGTAGGTATATCATAACTTCCATCTGATAGTACGCTCATGGTGACCCAGTCATCATGGTGCGAGCCAAGTACCCAATCATGCATATGGCCAATAACTGCGTTGGCAGCGCTGGCAGCGCTACTCAAACCGCGCGCTTCGATCACCACCGTACCACGCTTTTGCACGGTGGGGATAAATTCGCTTTCAATCCAGTTATGATCTGGCAAAATATCAAGGATGTTGCGCCCTCGTATCTCGGCATGGGACAGATCAGGGTATTGCGTACCTGAATGATTGCCCCATACCACCATTTTTTTGATATTGCCAATGGGCTGAGAAAGCTTACGCGCTACCTGCGCGATGGCGCGGTTGTGATCAAGCCGCATCATAGAGCTGATATTTTTCGGGTTAAGATCGGGGGCGTTATGTATGACAATTAGTGCATTAGTATTAGCCGGATTACCTACCACTAAAACTTTGACGTGGGGTGCGGCAAACGCATTGAGAATCTTGCCGTGTTCAGCGAAAATACCAGCGTTAATCTCGATTAATTCATTGCGTTCCATGCCCTTGCTACGCGGACGCGCACCAATCAGCAACACAATTTCTGCATCACGAAAGGCAACCTTGGGGTCATCGGTAATGACAACCTGCTGCAACATGGGAAATACACAGTCTTCCAGTTCCATCGCTATTCCGCGCAATGTTTGCTGTGCTTGTGGTATATCCAGCAGTTGCAAGATGATGGGCTGTTCGTGTTCCAGCATATCGCCATTGGCGATGCGAAACAAAAGACTGTAACTGATCTGACCAGCAGCACCAGTGATAGCGATGCGAATAGGTGCTTTCATAGCAATCTCCTACACGATGAATTATGCAGACATTCTGACAGTGTTTGTCAGTCAGGCAAAGGGGGAACTCAAGAGTTCAGTTTAAAGCCAATTTTAGTACAGGTTCAAATACGGGCCGAAAATGTTGCTATCAAATTGAATTGATATGGAAATTATAAATCATAACATTCGACAATACTATCTTAGTAAAGCTTGTCACTTTAATAATGACTGCCCTACAAATTTTAAGACAGATCGTTGCATAACTTAACATATAGAAAGCAGTAAATAGGTGCGAGGCATGTCATAATCTATAGTTATATTCTTGCATAAAAATTACTTGCCAGAATCTCATCATGCAAAAAAATTTACTATGAAAAATTCATTGGTGGCCGTCCTTGTCTGGATTGCCGTCGCTTTGCTTGGATCCGCCGCATTGGGCGGTATAGCGCTGAATCGCGGCGAGTCGATCAACGCACTGTGGTTTGTCACAGCCGCGCTGTGCGTATATGCGATTGCCTACCGTTTCTATGCAACATGGATTGCCACCAAAGTCCTACTCATTGATCCGACTCGTGCTACACCCGCAGAGCGACTCAATAACGGTCGAGATTATATTCCAACCAATCGCTGGATCGTATTTGGGCACCATTTCGCCGCCATTGCGGGACCAGGGCCTCTGGTCGGGCCGACTCTAGCTGCCCAGTTTGGTTACTTGCCAGGTACGCTATGGATATTATTCGGCGCAGTACTCGGGGGCTGTGTGCAGGACATGGTCACGTTATTTTATTCCACCCGTCGTAATGGCCGTAGCTTGGGTCAAATGGCGAGAGACGAACTGGGTGCCATCGGTGGTATTGCCGCACTAGCCACCACGCTGTTTATCATGATTATCCTCATCGCGGTACTTGGCTTGGTAGTGGTCAATGCCATGAAACACAGTCCCTGGGCTACTTCTACCGTGGCTGCCACTATCCCCATCGCTATGTTGGTGGGCCTATATATGCGTACCATCCGCCCGGGCCGCGTGCTCGAAGGTTCGTTACTTGGCGTCATCTTGTTACTGTTAGCTGTGGCGGGTGGTGGATGGATTGAGCACCAACAGAACCTACGCGAGTTTTTTGATTATCCCGGTCTACCATTAGCTTGGATGGTAATTGCTTACGGTTTTGCAGCAGCTATTTTACCCGTATGGCTGTTACTCGCGCCTCGCGATTACCTGTCTACCTACATAAAACTCGGTACTGTCATACTGTTGATGCTGGCCATTGTATGGATGCAACCGAACGTAAAAATGCCCGCATTCACCCAATTCGTCGACGGGACCGGCCCTATTTTTGGAGGTAAATTATTTCCTTTCGTGTTTATCACCATCGCCTGTGGTGCAATCTCTGGCTTTCATGCCCTTATCGCCTCCGGCACTACGCCAAAGCTGCTTAGCAATGAGTGCGACATCCGCATGATCGGCTTCGGTGGCATGGCACTGGAATCTTTCGTTGCAATCATGGCGATCATTGCAGCCACAGTGTTAGACCCCGGCGTGTTCTTTGCTATCAATTCTCCAGCTGGCGTAGTCGGCAAAGAAGCGGCAGATGCGGTGGCAAAAATTTCCAGTTGGGGCTTTCCTGTTACGGTGGTGCAGATGGACTTGCTGGCGCAGCAGATGGGCGAAGCTACCCTGTTCGCACGCACGGGCGGTGCGCCCTCACTGGCGGTCGGCATGGCCAGTATTTTCGGTAGTGCCTTTGGTCAAGGTATGCTTGCCATGTGGTATCACTTCGCCATCATGTTTGAGGCCATCTTCATTCTCACAACGCTGGATGCCGGTACGCGTGTCGGCCGCTTCATGCTGCAAGACATGCTGGGCAATATTTGGAAACCGCTAGGACGCACCTCATGGTATCCATCAGTATTGCTGAGTAGCGGCATCATTGTGGCTGCGTGGGGCTATTTTTTATATATTGGTGTGATTGATCCGAATGGTGGCGTTAATATTCTGTGGCCGCTGTTTGGTATCTCGAATCAAATCCTGGCTGCCATCGCGCTGTGTGTCGCTACTGGCATCCTGATTAAGTCAGACAAGCTAAAATATGCTTGGATCACAGCTTTACCACTTGCCTGGTTGATCATAATTACCAATAGTGCAGCGTGGGAAAAAATCACCAGCACAGATGTACGTATTGGCTTCCTCGCTGCTGCCAATGACCTCGCCACAAAACTCGCATCAGGTCTTCTTTCTCCAGAAAAAGCGACCATCGCACCACAACTCATCTTCAATCAGCGTCTTGATGCAGTACTGACCCTATTTTTTGTCTGCATGTTATGGTTGATCGTGTTCGACATGCTGCGTGTTTGTGTCCGCTACTTTACGGGCAAGCCGGTACCTCCGCTGTCCGAGGTGTCACACCATTTGGCTGGAATGGAGAAAGCGTGGGTACGGGATTGATTAAAAGAAGCGCGAGTGAATCATTGTCCACGGTAAGTGATTCTAGTTTGCCTGTATTGGAAACTACCCAGGATATAAATAGGTACATCACGCAAAACGCTATATTCAGGACAAATAAAACCTGTATCGAACCATTCCCATTTTGGTCATATGTATGGCGCACTATTCGTGAATTGAGTGGAGATGATGCTTACGAACGCTACATTGCACAACATGCCACCCATTATCATGATACGCCGCCGCTAGCACGCAAAGATTTTTTCCTTTACCAGCAACAACAAAAATGGAGCGGTATCCAGCGCTGCTGCTGAGTTGTTACTGACCACAATACACACAGGTTGATGGACTTTATGTTTGAATTATTATAAATTTCACAGATGTTTCCTAAAGTTTTCCATTGCGCAGCCGAGATTAATCTTACCTGTGCAACACTGCAAAAGTGGTTCATTTATTTCTTTCAGGGGTATTCAAGCTGAGCTGAATTGTCAAACATTCAATCTATTGGGTGCAAATTTATTTATAAATTTAACCACGTAAATTAGAGCGAACTCCCTAGGAAGACATATTTTGACTGAAGCTTAGATCAAATACTGAATCAGCCGCATGCACTGTACAAATTGGTAAGTGAGATTAACCGGGATTAGAGCAAAAGAAAGAAGCCATGATACACGACGATTGGACGGAAGTTTCTCGCTTAGCGAAAACATCCGTTCATCCTTCAACAAGCTCAGGACGAACAGATTTACTTCTTCTGTAAGTAGTTTAAAGTTAATTACCCATTCTATTTCTCGTAGAGCCAGATCAAATATTAATTAAGGAGTTTGCATGGTTGTTGAAGTTGGCACGAATAAGAACGGGGCAACACAAATGATAGCGGCAAAAAATCTACGGGTACTGTTGTTGGACGACGACAAGTTTACACTCGAATTTGTTGGCGACATGCTGCTCGAACTAGGTGTTGCCGAAGTCATTAGGGCGGAAAATGGCGAACAGGGACTAGCTATGTTAGCCGGGTTATCATCACAGCCAGATATATTGATATGCGACCTCAGCATGCCTGGAATGGACGGTGTTGGCTTCCTGATGCATCTTGGTATGCAGGGTTACGTTGGCGACGTCATCCTAATCTCAGGGGCCCAACAGCATCTGTTGTCCGGGATGGATATGTATTCCAGCAAGCTTGGCTTGATTCCTTTGGGGACGCTGATAAAGCCAATTGCACGCGATGAACTGGCAGCCGTTATTACCCGATTTTGTCAAGGCAAATGAAAGTTGACTTTCTGCTATTGACGAGATTGCTGAAGTTCTATTTGAAGCGTAATGGTAACCCTTAGATAAATGCAAAATAAACTAAAAAAATTAGACAGATTACACATCTGTTCGTCTTGAGCTTGCCGAAGGATAGCTGGATTGCTAAAGAGTAATCAAGGCTGGGGCCACAGGAAAAAAGTGCATGATGCGCGGCTACTGGATGAAAATTTCTCGCTTGACGAAAAATAAATCTGCTCACTCCTCAATAGGTGATTCAGGGCGAATGGATTGACGTATTCTGCAGGAGATTGATAGTTAATTACCGACTCTATCCCACATAGAACCAAAATAATTAATCAAACAGTCGTATTTGCTTTATCCGAAATTAAGCACGCTACAAATTCAATATTGACAATATTTTCTGAGTAATTCATGGGTGCCCACAATTTGAATCTACAATTAAATATTTACGCTATTTGTGGATTTGATAAACCCAGGGGATACATGAACACAATGCTGCTTTCACAAATCATGAAGTACGTGCCGTGGAATTCTCTTGGACGCATCTTCAGTCATTATGGTGAAGATGCCAGTATTACGCGCTGGCCATATGCCCTCTCCTACCAGTACGTGGCTTTTGTGCCAAAAATCCGACAGGCACAAAACTTGACGTGAAAGACAGTGTACTGAACTCGATTATTATCAATCTGTGTTCGAAACTATTCGGCTGTATCCCATTTCAGCGATGAAAAATCTTTTCGGTATCAATATTTTTACGTTGTTTTGGCGAGCCTGTTCACTTTACATGCTGGCGGCATTTCTGATTACTGCAAATTCTTATGCCGACAATCAAGAACCCGCTATTGTTGTTATTGCGTTCCCTTCGACCAGTGAGAACTCAATCTCCCGAAGCTCGTTACGCGCTATTTTTGGTATGCGTCTAAGCAAATGGCCAGCGGATACCCCGGTCAAGGTTTTCGTGATGAAGGATGATGTACCTGAGCATGGCGCATTCAGCAAAAATATTCTGCAAGTATTCCCCCATCAATTACGATTAGCGTGGGATCGACAGGTATTTTCCGGACAGGGTCAATATCCAGAGCAAGTCGTCTCTCCGCAAGAAATGCTATCTAAAATAGCATCAACTCCGGGAGCGATTGGCTATATCAAAACAAGCGAGGTCACTAATAATGTGCGTATCCTTCAAATTCGCTAAAACTGTAGCTAGAAGATTTGTCCCGTGTGTTTTATTGCTTTGGACTACGTCTACGCATGCCGTAAGCCTAATGGGTAACGAGTTACAGCTGCATGGATTTCTTACGCAAGGCATGGTGATCACCAGCGACAATAATTTTCTCGGTCAGAGTAATAAAAAAGCGAGCACAGATTTTAGAGAAATAGGAGTGAATGCTTCCCTGCGGCCGACTTCAGACTTGCAGCTGTCCGCCGGGTTGCTTTCACATAAGGCCGGGGCGACCGATAACGGCGAAGTGCGACTGGATTATGGGCTAATCGACTGGACTATATCGTCGAGCGAGCAAGGCCGTGGCGGGATTCGCTTGGGGCGGGTGAAGAATGCCTATGGACTGTATAACAAGACACGCGATGTCGCTTTCACTCGTCCCAGTGTTCTCCTACCGCAATCCATATATTTCGAGCGCACGCGCAACGTTACCGTTGCATCTGACGGAGCAGAACTTTATCTCGAACGCTATGGTGAAGTCGGCAACCTTTTCGTGACCTTCGCCCTCGGGCAACCGCAGATTGGTAGTGAAGCGAGCAAGGTGGCCTTGGTTGGCTTGACCCCCAACGGAAGCTTCGAATCGAAATTGGTACCGATTTTACAAGTAATATACGAGATGGACGGTGGCAAGTATCGTCTCGGGTTTACCACCTCGCAACTTGATGCGCGCTACAATCCTGGCGTGAGGGATGTACTTCAGGCGGGGCGGATAAAGTTTACGCCGACGGTTTTTTCTGCCCAATACAACGCCGAATTCTGGAGCCTGACCAGTGAATATGCGCTACGACCAGTTTCAAACCGGAACTTTGGTCCAAATTCTCCAGATTCCACCATGCATGGCCAAAGCTATTATATTCAAGGTAGCTATCGGTTGGCTCCGAAGTGGGAAGCGCTGCTACGTTACGATGTGTTGTACGCTGATAGCGAGGATCGTGATGGCAAAGCATATGCTGCGGCCACGCGCCGGCCAGACTTTACGCGCTTTGCGAAAGACTGGACCACAGGAATACGCTTCGATTTGACCCCCGAGTTTATGCTGCGTGCAGAATATCATCGCATTGATGGCACAGGCTACTTGCCGGCTCAGGATAACCCTGACCCTCGGACTCTGGAGCGCCGCTGGGATATGTTCATGCTACTGGGGTCTTTTCGGTTTTAGTGACTCTCATGTCGGATAGTCGATCCTCTGATTCACACCATAGTACATTCAGATTCTTGAGCCTGAAGTGGAAAGTGCTCCTAACGTTAGGTGTGGTGATGATTTCGGTTAACGGCACACTTTCCTGGCTGCATTTTCATGACTTGAAGACTCGCTTCGAGGAGCAACATACCGCTTCACGCGAGCGCCTGATTTCTGAAGCTATCGCTGTGCACACTGATTCTGCTCTGCGCTTACAAACGATGGCCAGCATGCTCGCAACGGTTGGCGCGGGAGGTGTATTTCAGTTGGAGCCGGTATCTAAGCGGCTTCATGAGCACCTCGATAACTATTGGCCTGTCTTACAACTCGATCTAGACATCAATTCCATGAAGGTGTATTCCAAGACGGGTGCTTCTCTGGCCGCTTGGCATGCAGATGCACTCTCCGATATAGAGCAGAATGACCGTGTACATGCCGTAATTTCGCAAGAGCGCGCCATGCATTGGACACACTGTCGGCAGACATGCACACAGTTTGCTGCAGCTCCAATCCTGTCAGCGGGCCAAGTGGCTGGAGTAGTTGTTTTGGGTAGCTCTCTGACAGAAGTGATTGTTTCCTTCAACCGTTTATCCGGAGCCGATCTTGGCGTGCTGGCCCCTGGCGGCTTTATTATGGATAAAAACTCGCTGGCTAACTTGGGTTTACAGGTAGTCGCACTGAGCGGCTCCGAACGCAATCTTCCTCTACTCCATCAACTAAAGGTTTTGCCCCCGAAGCAAAGCAAAACAAATTGGCAATTAGTATCTTACCAGGACAAGCAATTCGAATTGTCGTTTGTGACTATGGATGATGGCAGTGGCGCATATTCCGGCGCCATGCTAGTGGTGATCGATGATTTGACTCAGTCCTTGGCCGAAATTCGCAAATCAGTGGCGAGCCGTTTACAAGCCGAGCTAGCGACATCATTACTCTCTTTACTATTACTAGCTTTTCTTGTGAATGCGCCCTTGCAGCGCATGACGCGAGCAGTACGGGCAATTCCTTTGCTGGGTCGAAGTGCTTTTGCCGAGGCACGTGCAAAAATTGCTCCACGGGGCCGACGTTTTGTGGATGACGAAATTGACAGTCTGGATGAGGCTGCGGTTGCCTTGTCCTTTCGGTTGGAAACGCTAGAGCAAGAAGTGGCAGCGCATGCTGAAGAGTTACAGGACATGCTACATCGTATTTCAATTGAGCGGGATTTTAATAAGAGCCTGCTCGATACTGCACAGGTCATCATTCTGACACAGTCAGCCAGTGGATCGATTCACAGTTTAAATCGTTATGGAGAGTTTTTAACAGGTTGCAGTGAAGGAGAATTATTGGGCAAATCTTTTATTCAGGCAACTATTCGTCCTGAAACGACTGAAACAGAAACGCAACAGGCATTGCAAGAACTCGCTACGGGAGAACATCGGCACATTCAGCGTGAATCGACTTTAATCAGCAAGCCGGGCGAACAATACCAAATCACCTGGAATCACTCGCGTCTTTCCGGCCAGCCCGGCGAGACGGCAATGATCCTGTCAGTCGGAATTGATCACACCGAACGCAAGCGTGCCGAACAAGACTTACTCAATTTAAATGCAAGTCTGGAAGTTCGGGTTGAGGAACGCACTTTCGAACTCGAACAAGCCAAGCAACAAGCAGAGACAGCCAACCAGGCCAAGAGCGAATTTCTTTCCAACATGAGCCATGAAATTCGCACTCCAATGAACAGCATCATTGGCATGACACAACTGGTGCGACGTACCGAACTTAATTCCAAGCAGCTTGATTATATTTCAAAGATTGATCATTCAGCGCAGCATCTCTTGAGCCTGATCAATGAAATGCTCGACTTTTCCAAAATAGAAGCGGGCAAAATCGAGCTGGATATACTGGATTTTGAACTGAATACAATATTGGAAAACATCTCCAGCCAACTTGGCGAGAACGCTACAAGCAAATGCCTGAAGCTTGTGTTTGACGTTGGCCCTGATTTGTCCCATCCGCTCCGTGGAGACTCATTGCGGTTGTATCAGGTATTGCTTAATTACACCAGCAATGCCATCAAATTTACTGATAAGGGTGAAATAATCGTCCGTGCCCGCATTATCGAAAATCAAGCTCTTGGAACAGACAGCCTGATACGCTTCGAAGTGCAAGATAGCGGTATCGGTATAAGCGCAGAACAAATCGCTCAACTTTTCCAGCCATTTCATCAAGCCGACGCTTCAACCACCCGTAAATATGGCGGCACCGGACTAGGGCTGGCCATCAGCCGACAACTGGCCGAGATGATGGGCGGCGAAGTTGGAGTAGAGAGTCAGCCCGGCAAGGGTAGCACTTTCTGGTTTACTGCCCGACTGGGCAGAGGCGTCAAGCCTGTTACGGCTACTCAAACCATGCCATCGGTTGATCTGAGTATAATCCAAGGTTCATGCATCCTGCTGGTTGAAGACAACCTCTTTAACCAGCAAGTGGCCAAAGAATTGTTGGAAGACGCTGGCGCAACCGTTGTCATCGCCAACAACGGAAAAGAAGCCCTCGAGCTGCTAATTAAAAAACATTTTGACTGCGTCCTGATGGATATGCAGATGCCCGTGATGGATGGCCTTGAGGCTACCCGTCAAATTCGGGCCAATCCTGAGCTCGTGGCCACACGAATAATTGCCATGACCGCCAATGCGGGACGTGAAAATTGGACACGTTGTTTCGACGCCGGCATGGATGATTTCATCACTAAACCGATCGAGTTCCAATTACTTCTTACGACACTTGCTAAATGGCTTGTGCAGCGATCCGACCGAGCTGTACCCGTACCCGCGACGGCCTCATTCCTAGAGTCTGCACCGATGAAAACGACCGCCGCTGGAAGTGCAAGCGACCCAAGCATCATCGATCTATCAATACTGACCAAAATATTAGGAAATCACCCGGATAAAATCCGTAAATATGTCATGATGTTTTTAGATTTGACTCAAGAAGCAATAGTTGAGATCGAAACTGCGCTGGCACATGAAGACATGGCGACACTGAGCGCCCTGGGGCATCGCACCAAATCATCGGCTAGAACTGTAGGTGCAATGGGTTTTGGCGAATTATGTCAAGCGTTAGAGCAGCTCAAGAGTGGCGAAGATACTGAAAAAGCGCGGGACATTGTCGTGCAAATGCGGGCATTACTGGCGCAGATTTCGGAAAGTATCAATAAGTGGTTGGTATGAAATACTATTTAGTAATATTGGTTCGATATAATTCCGCACTTGCCAAAGTAATGGTGCCGGTTTTAATAATCATGCGACTCAGGCTTACCGCAATATTCAGTATTTCGATCAGTCGAGAGGTGAATCCCTTTGCAAGTTAGCATTTGATCTGTATTACAAAATAGTTTCTGATCCATTTTATTTAATTATTTACGATTTTTGGTTTTGCTTTAAAACCAAGTTCAACGCCACTTCTCAGATAATTGTCCTAATGATCGGGCACACCCCATTCGACAGTTTTTATTGTAGCGAGGAAATTCAGACAGATGGTATTGTTGAAAAGCATTAAAAGCAAAATTTTTGTTTTTGCCATCATAGCCACGCTTACCCCGGCGCTGGGCTTGGGGCTGCTGTCATTCCGTCAGAACGAAGCGCAGATCAACGAAAATGTAACCCGTCAACTCCGCGCCCTGGCAAGTCAGGCCAGTCGTGAATTGGAACTGTGGATTAACAAACACATCCGCACAGTTCGCGCATTATCCACATCCAATGCTATTATCGACGGACTGTCTGTGACCGCTCACCCGCTTGCAGGCAAGTCCCATAATACTCCGCAGGCCTTAACGCATTATCTACGTTCAGTGCAATCCAAACTCGACACAATATTAGAGTTAACCGTGGTGAACGCTACCGGACAGATTTTGGCCAGCAGCGCTGCGGTACCCTCCGCTGTAACTTTGCCACAAAGTTGGCCAGAGAGTGCGCTCACCGAAGGCGTTGTGCTCGTACCACCCCATTGGGAAAAACAGCGCGCCACCGCGACGCTTAGCGTTGCGGTTCCTGTGTTGTCGTACGGCAATGCACTGATGGGAGCATTAGTGGCGGTGCTTGATCTTCGTACCGCGCAACCCTATCTAAAAAGCTCGACGAAGTCACCGCCGGGCGAGGTGTTATTGCTCGACCAAAACGGCCGGGAACTGCTTAATAGCCGTGCTACTAATACAACCAAGCTAATGTCACTGGATGCGGCGGTACTGCGGCAAATGCTATCGAAACCGGGCGAATCCATGATCTTTCAAGGGCTAATGCATCGTGAAGTCATCGGGCTAGCAGATATACCTGCTGCGCTACCGGTCACAATAGTGGCAGAACAAGATCGTGCTGATGTCTACGCCGCTTGGGTGAATTTGCGTAATCTGTACCTGGCATTGGTGTGCATAATAGTTTTAGTAGTGACAGCGGTGGCTTTTCGGATGGGGCGTTCAATCGTCACACCGCTACAGCATTTAATCAATGCAGCCAATAGCATCGCTAGCGGAGATCTTGATGTGCGGCTGCCTGTGACACGAAATGATGAATTCGGCCACCTCACCCGCATCTTTAACCAGATGGCGGACAAGCTACGCCATAGTCATGCTGAAATAGTGGCCACCAATCAAGCTATGCAGAAACAAAATCAGCTACTTGAAACACTCTCAATTACCGATGGTCTGACCGGTCTCTATAATCGCAGTAAACTCGATGCAATCCTGATAGATGAAATGGCCCGATTCAAGCGTAACCTGCGGCCCTTTGCGGTGCTCATGATGGATATTGATTACTTTAAGACGCTCAATGACAGCCACGGTCATATTGCGGGTGATGAAGTAATTACAGCTGTGGCCAATATACTTAGCCGGTCGATTCGTAGCGTAGATTACGCTGCGCGCTATGGTGGCGATGAATTCATTATTATCATGGTTGAAACAACGGCAGATATGGCGCTCAAAACGGCAGAGCGCATCCGTTCTCAGGTTAATGATATGCGCTACAGTGCCAACGGCCAGATAGTCTCCGTGACAGTGAGTATCGGTGTCGTGCAGTGCACCCAGTCCGACGACGTTACACCGACAGCAGTGTTTTCCCGCGCCGACAGTGCTCTCTATGAAGCGAAACGCGCTGGTCGCAACCGGGCGCACTATGCAGCTTAGTGTAACGTGGCATTCTGTTTACAACTTAAGTGATTATTGGCTCTGATGACTGTTTCTTTTGAAAGATGTCGAAGCTATCACGCTCCAGATAAAGAGCGTGGTAGCTTTGTTGTAAATGCATTAACAACGACCTCGAGTGCTAAAACGCCGATGGATACGCCACAGCATAAACGTTGCTCGCTATAATAAATAGTATTAACCTACGCTAACATCCTATCTAGATAGCCACTTTACTATAAAACAAAATTATATTTAAAACGCGCTATCAACTAGTTAATAAACATATGGACAACACCAAACTTCCAACTTTTTTCATCTCGCATGGCGGTGGCCCTTGGCCATATATTGACGACATGAAAAAACAGTTTGCAAAAACTGCTCAGGAATTGAGTCAGCTTCCGGCAAGCCTCCCCTGCAAACCGAAAGCGATTTTGGTTATCACGGGTCATTGGGAGGAAAGCGAATTTACAGTATCAACCGCAGCCAATCCCCCCATGGAGTATGACTACTCTGGCTTTCCCGAATATACCTACCGGATCAAGTACCCGGCACCAGGATTACCTGCGCTAGCAAACCACATTCGCGAGTTGCTCGGTCAAGCGGGAATCAGCAGCAAGGAAGATCCACATCGAGGATTCGATCATGGAACCTTTGTTCCCTTATTCCTCATGTATCCAGAGGCAAATATTCCAGTAGTAATGCTTTCATTGAAATCAAATTACGATCCCTTAGAGCATATTCGGGCTGGTGAAGCTTTAAAGCTCCTACGAAATGAAGGCATTCTAATAATCGGAAGTGGGCTTACTTACCACAATATGCGAGGATTCGGACAAACCGATGCGACACCTGTGTCCGAACAATTCGAGCAATATCTAAATGAAGCAATTTCCGACCCAAACCCAGTTAACCGCGCTGAGAAATTAATTAATTGGGAAACAGCACCGGTAGCTCGACTGGCTCATCCACGGGAAGACCATCTCATTCCGTTAATGGTAGTAGCAGGCGCAGCGGGCGATGATGTCGGAAGCCGTATTTTTGTAGATAAAGTATTTAATGTCGCTATGGCTTCATATCGGTTTGGTGACTGATGTGATTACGAGAAGGCCAGACCATAACGCGTTTGCACGCAATCACATCTAGTCCCACTTATAAGCAACCACTCAAATTCCCCACAGCTAAATTGAAAATTTAGAGTCCACCGCGCCTATTTCCCCTGCATAGCCAGTGTCCCGCTACGTCCATCCACTGTCCCTATTACCAACTCATTTCGTGGCAAAGTACCTTTAAGATTTTCCAAATACTGACGCAATGAAACAAGCTTGTAGTTCTGATCTTTCCAACCTATGATGAGCTGTTCGAATACTGGCATCCACTTGCCGCCTTCCAATTCGGCATGCAGTGTAAATACATGACCCATAGCAGGAGGATTTGCAGTCAGCCCCAATAAGTGCTGCGCCACATTTTCCACCGTGATTCCCTCTCGATTGATGATTTCATCCAACGTAGGCAAGGTGGTAGGCAATTGTGGACAGTCAACAATCTCTGCATTCCAAGTGGGAATAAAGGGATGTGTACCACGTGTATCGGAACTGTAATCAAACCCTAGTAGTTGCATCAGGCGTAGGGCATGCCGATTCATCTGCCAACCGGCAGCAGCATGTGCCTTAGGCGCGATGCCAAAAATTTCGATAAATCTATCCACGGCACGCTGCATTTCGCGCCTTGTCCACTCGGCATCTTTACCCGCGACATAATCCTGCCAGCGGATATGATCATAACAATGAATACCAACTTCGAAGCCTGCATCGCGTACCGAGCGTAATATCTGCGCACAGTTGCGTCCAATATCCGGCCCGGGCAATAAAGTGCCATACAGTAGCGTCTTGAGGCCATAGTGCTCCAGTACTGAGGTGCGCGATACCTTGCCTAAAAACCCGGGACGGAATACACGCCGGATAGCGCGCCCTGTGTGGTCAGGGCCGAGAGTAAAGAAAAATGTGGCTTGCACATCGTGTCGCTTCAACGTTTCTACCAAACGCGGAACCCCCTCGCACGTGCCGCGATAGGTATCTACGTCAATTTTAAGCGCTAACTGGGGCATGAAAATTGTATTCCCGAATTCTTTAATAATTATAGACACACATTAAATTCAAATTTTTCTGTCCCGTACTGCGTAACAAATTCTGTGGTGCTCATCTCTACGCCATCCAGCTCAAAACGTACTACGCGCAGTTCGCCTTGCCCGCAAATAGCGTATGCCTTGTCTTCTTGGATGTAGAAAGCTGGTGCCTCACCCGTTGTAGCGCAAGTTGTGACCAACGTTTGCAGGATGCGCATGGATTTGCCCAACAGTTGGGTGATCGCACCCGGATAGGGCGGTGCCACAGCACGCACCAGGTTGTGAATACTGCGCGCGTCTTGTGACCAGTCAATAATGCCATCCTCCGGTTTGCGCCCACCGAAATATGTACCTTGACTTAAATCCTGCGTTACTGGTTTTGCGGTACCTGCAATTAGGGCAGGCAAGCATGCATGCAACGCGATTTCAGCCGCCACAGTGACTTTTTGAAATACGTCGAATGCGGTGTCATCAGGCAAAATGGGTACGGCCTGCTGCGCTAACACGGCGCCGTTATCCGGTTTTTCAGTCATGTAATGCAATGTCGCGCCAGTTTCGGTTTCGCCTTTAATAATGGCCCAATTTACCGGCACCCGGCCTCGATATTTCGGTAGCAGCGACCCATGCATGTTGAGCGCGCCCTGTTTAGGAATATCCAGCAATTCGCGCTTAAACATTTCGCGATAATAGAATGAAAAAAGAAAGTCTGGTTGCAGCGCTCGAATCTGCTCAAGCACTTCCACCGTATTCGGATTGTCCGGTGTGATGACGGGAATGCCATGAAGCGCAGCCAACTCGGCCACGCTAGCAAACCAGATATTTTCTTTCGGATTGTCCCGATGAGTAACCACTAGCGCCACCTCTATGCCATGCGTCAGCAATACAGACAGGCAACGAACCCCCACGTTATGGTAAGCAAAAACTACCACGCGCGTCATTCAGTTTTGTCCAATACAGCTTGAATCAGATAGCGCGGACGATGACGCACTTGCAGATAAATACGGCCGATGTATTCCCCCAGCAGACCGATGCCGAACAGGGTGAGACCAATCAGGAAAAAAGCGATGGCGAACAGGGTAAACAGCCCTTCCGCTTCGGGGCCGACAAACAAGCGACGCACCAGCAGAAAGACCACGAAGAATGCAGACATCAGTGAAATTATAATCCCTGCCATGGAGAACCATTGCAGGGGCACAACAGAAAATCCGGTCATCAGGTCAAAATTAAGACGAATCAGACTGTACAACGAATATTTTGATTCACCCAGCGCACGTTCCTCATGTTCTACCATCACCTCGGCGGGATTACGCGCAAAAGTATAGGCCAGAGCCGGAACAAAAGTATTAACCTCTTTACAACTATTGATCGCATCAATCAGGGGACGGTCGTACGCGCGCAACATGCAGCCCTGATCAGTCATTTTAATATTCGTAATACGTTCGCGCAGCCGGTTCATGGTACGTGAGCCCATATGCCGCCACCAACTATCGTTACGCTGCTTACGGATTGAACCGATGTAATCGTATCCTTCATCCATCTTGGCGAGCAGCTTGGCTATCTCTTCCGGCGGATTTTGCAGATCGGCATCCAGCGTCACCACGCGCGCGCCGCGCGCATGCTCAAAGCCCGCAGTGATCGCCATATGCTGACCGAAATTACCATTAAACAGAATCACCCGCGTTACATCGGGACGGCGCTGGAATTGCTCGCGCAAAATAGCTGCCGAACGATCACGGCTACCATCATTGATAAACACGATTTCGTAGTTGACACCGAGATTATCCAATGTCGGATATAAACGATCAAACAAAGTCTGCAGACCTTCTTCTTCGTTATAAACAGGAATGACGACAGAAAGTTGGGGTGTGCTCATGGCGCAGCATTTTACCGCAGAGGGTGAGGTTAGCGAAATTTAGGAATAGATATAAGCAAAATAAAGTATGGTCAGCATAACGTGCGCTATGCGCATACTAATTTTTCAATACGTCACCCATCGCAACGCACGTGCGCTCGACATCGCTTTCACTCATCGCCGCAAACATTGGCAAGGAAACGATCTGACGCCCAACACGCTCTGCGATTGGGAACATACCCTCCTTAAAACCCAGTGCTCGATACAGCTTGAATAGGTGAATAGGCGCATAGTGATAACCAATACCGATATTCTTGTCTTTCATGCGCGCCATAAAATCAGCACGGGGGATGCGCTCCGGTAGCACTACCTGAAACAAATGCCAGTTGGTGTCTTCAAAATCAGCCGGAGGTAATTGCGCGCCAGTTTGCGCTTCGAAATTTTTACCGAGTGTCGCGAAATAATGCCGCGCCAATTTACGTCGTTGCGCGGTGATAACATTTAATTGCGCGAACTGTCCCAAGCCGATGGCGGCAGCGATGTCGGTCATGTTGAATTTTCCACCCAATACGTCCACTTCGATGCCGTCATAGCCGCTCCGTGTGACGCCTTGCAGCCGATACTTTTCGGCGAGCGCGGCTTCCTCTGCGTTGTTCAGCACCAGACAGCCGCCTTCCGAAGTGGTGATATTCTTGTTGGCCTGGAAACTGAACGAAACGAAATCGCCGAACGAGCCGATGGGCTTGCCTTGCCATGTCGCACCGATGGCTTGCGCGGCATCTTCGACCACACGCAATTTGTATCTGGCAGCTATCTTATAGAGACGATCCATATCCACCGGCTTGCCCGCCAGATAGACCGGGATAATTGCCTTGGTGCGTGGCGTGATCGCCGCCTCAACCTTGTCCAGATCAATGTTACGTGTGACCGGGTCAACGTCAGCGAACACCGGGGTTGCGCCGACTTCGAGTATGACATTGGCGGTAGCCACCCAGGAAATGGGCGTGGTGATGACTTCATCACCATATCCTATACCTGCAATACGCAGGGCGATTTC
This sequence comes from Candidatus Nitrotoga sp. AM1P, assembly GCF_013168275.1. Classification (GTDB taxonomy): domain Bacteria; phylum Pseudomonadota; class Gammaproteobacteria; order Burkholderiales; family Gallionellaceae; genus Nitrotoga. Next base: position 896,694 of record NZ_AP019547.1, read on the forward strand.
CATGGTGCAGGTGCCGGAGTTAAAGGTGCGCACCGGACGCCCATCGAAATACTCAGAGAGTTGCCTCTCGAATTCCTGCACCTTGGGGCCACTGGTAATCCAGCCGGAACGCAGGGTTTCCGCTACAGCAGCAATAGTAGCCTCATCAATTGATGGGCGAGAAAATGGAAGAAATTTGTTCATGCTCGAGAAATAATGATGACACCCAAAATAATAACGCTAATGCCGGCCACTTTAGCCGGATTGATTGATTCGTTAAAAAACCACCACGCTGCCACCAAATTTACTACGTACCCCATGGATAGCAGCGGATAAGCAATGCTGACCTGCACGCGTGATAGCGCCAATATCCAAAGCACCACACTAAACCCATAACAGGCTATTGCCCCGATGATGTGAGGCTCTGTGGCAAAACGCACACCGATTGGCAAGACATTACTGCGACTAAATTCGAAATAGCCAATGCTGTTGGTACCGGCCTTGATCAAGAGCTGCGCAGCAACATTGAGCATCACGCCAGCAAAAATTAAACCAAAGCTGATCAAGTTCATGGTTTGATCACGACAATATATTGTGTATCCTCGAAAATAATCTTCATTGCCAAGCCTTGCTGTTTAAATTGCGGGTATAACTGAACCGGCATAATCGCCAACGCTGCTGGTTGCTTATCCCATATTTTCGCGAAGCTGGCGGTGTCTGGTATCCAACGCTGCGGCTCCTGCATAATACCGAATGCCATTTCATTCTGATAGTCAACTAAGGTGAAGGTGCGCTTCAGATAAAACGGCAGTGTCTGCTCGTAGGTGCCTACCGAATACAATGGGATATCGGGCTTGACATAGGGACGGATTGACTCGGCAATGTGGTATGCAGAACGCCATATGGCCACAGTATTATGCCCGGATAAAACAATTTGTGCCCCAATCAAAGTGCTTAATGCCACCACCAGTACCGCCAGAGATTTTTTTCTGCGTGCCAACAACACCATGCCGGAAATCAACCCAAACAAATAAACCAGTGCTGCCACCACGGCCCAAATTGCATAATTGCTATACATTTCTATTTTTAGCGGAGTTTCTGCCAGCTGCGCTGTAAACGGTGCGAACCCCAACGTCACCACCGGCACCAGCAAGACTGGAGCGAGTTGCCACAACAATACTCGTTCCCGTATCTCGGCCAGCCGTTTACCCATTAACAATGCCAGAGCCGGAAACATCGGCAGCAAATAGGACGGTAGTTTTGATCCGGATACCGAAAAAAAGACATAAATGAATACCACCCATATCATTAGAAAGCGTTCCGAGTTAAATGCCGTGCCGATATACGTGGTATTTTTCCAAGTACGTAGCAAGGTATCAAACATTAAAATAGTCCATGGCAACATACCTGCCAGCAGGATGGGAATAAAATAGTACCAAGGTTGATAACGCCCCAAATCCTTAGTAGAAAATCGCGTGTAGTGCTCGTAGATGAAAAAACGCTCGAAGAATTCTGGATTTGCTTTCATCACCAGAATGAACCATGGCGCAGTGACAAGCAAAAACAGTAATAGCCCGGTCACCAGATTAAGACGTTTCCATGGTGTCAGATCGCGCTGCAACACAGAATAAATCACCAACGCGGCAGCCGGTAGCACTAGCCCTATCAGCCCCTTACTCAATACTGCCAACCCCAATGCCATCCATGCGCAATAGAGCCAATTACGCCGGGTACGCGTATCTGCTTCGGCCTGCTGACCAAGTAACAGGCCGACAATACCAAGGGTTAGGAAAAACGTGACACCCATATCAAGCGTATTGATATGCCCGATCACCGCATACAATAAACTGCTGCCAAGAATCAGGGCTGCATACTGTCCTGCTTCGCGCCCGAATAAACGTACACCGGCAAACCACACCAATAACAAACCAGCAAAACCGGTCAATGCAGGCCACAAACGTGACGTCCAATGATGCTCACCAAACAAGGTATATGCAGTCGCAGTCGCCCAATATTGTAGCGGAGGTTTCTCGAAATATTTCAGGTTGTTCAAGCGCGGCGTTACCCAGTCACCGCTCACTACCATCTCGCGCGGAATTTCGGCGTAACGTCCTTCGTCTGGCTTTATCAACTTACGATATTCCAAAGTACCAAACCAAATCACGATGACCATTAGCAATAGCCACCACCAGCGTTTGATCTCCATCTTTGCCATTAATACACCCGCTTTCGGAGCAATAGTAGTGAGATATTGGTCGAAGAAAAAATGCCGACGACTTTTAACAATTGATCAATTTTCATTACCGCTCCAAGTATGTCGCTGGTCAATATCAAACTCCATTCACCAGATTTATGGGAAAACGCCCATGTCTTAATATCAGTTGATTGATTTTTTATTCGCAAGTAAAACTAATGAATCGGAGGTCTAATCTCTTATGAACTATACCTGGGTGTCAATTTTATGTTCCATATAGCGGGGAGATGGAGCGGGCTAACTGGCTTCTGATACAAAATAAATCTTACCTAATTGATACATGTACCCATAATTAAATGTTGAGTTATATCCGCAACTTTTCTTAAGTTTTGCTTACAATACCATGACGACTAATTAAATCGTAAAGTGTTGGACGACTGATACCAAGCAATTCGGCCGCTTTGGCAATATTACCATCTACTCTCGCCAACGCTTTGACCACAGCATTGTACTCAGCGTCATCACGTACTTGGCGCAAATTAATAGACTCTATCATTTTAGGTGAAGTTAACAGACCAATATCCTCAGTGCTTATTTGAGAACCTTCAGCCATGATAACGGCACGCTTAATACAGTTTTCCATTTCACGCACATTACCTGGCCAAGGATATCCTTCTATCATGGCCAGAGCTTCCTGACTGAAGTTTAGTGAAGAACGCCCCTCCTTGACACTGAATTTGTTTTTAAAGTGATGCGCCAATAATGCGGCATCGCCCACACGCTCCCGAAGTGGGGGAATGATGACTGCAATTTCACTTAAACGGTAATAAAGATCTTCACGGAAGCGCCCCGCAACACTCAATTCCTTAAGATTACGATGGGTTGCGCAGATGATCCGAACATCAACAGGAATTTCCTGACGCCCTCCTATTCTTTCGATTACTCTTTCTTGTAAGAATCGGAGAAGTTTCGCTTGTAGAAGCATGGGCATATCCCCTACTTCATCAAGGAAAAAAGTGCCTCCATCGGCCAGTTCAATTTTGCCTAACGTCTGTTTGGCGGCTCCAGTAAACGCTCCTTTCTCGTACCCAAACAACTCGCTCTCCAGAAGGTTTTCCGGGATTGCAGCGCAGTTGATTGCCATGAAGCGCTTCTCCTGCCGTGGGCTCATCTGGTGCAGCGCTCTCGCCAACAGTTCTTTGCCCGTTCCGCTATCACCCAGCAACATTACCGAGGCGGAAGATGGTGCTACTTTCTCGATGCTACGGCACACCCTTAACATGCCGGGATCACGGCTGATAATACTGGACAAGGGAGAGTCTGCCTGAATCTGCAAAATTCGGCGATTCTCCTGTTGCAGAGCGTAGAGGTAAAAAGCACGTTCAATCACTAACCCAAGTATCTCTGGATCAAACGGTTTTTGATGAAAATCATAAGCACCCATACCAATCGCTTTCACGGCATTGGCATGATCCTGATTCCCTGAAAGCACAATCAATTTAGTGTCAGGGGCAAGCGCAAGAATTTGTTGCAATGTTGCCAATCCTTCCGACGCACCATCGGGATCGGGAGGCAGTCCAAGGTCCATGGTGATAACTGCAGGTTCATGCCGTCTAACTTGCGCCAGCGCGCTTTCACGGTCTCCCGCCAACAGTACTTCATAAGCATCAAAATTCCAGCGCAATTGTTTTTGCAGGCCAAGATCATCTTCAATAACCAGTAGCTTTTTTTTATCTTGATTCATGACATTCTTCCTGCCGTTACGCGGCGTCCTTGACATAATCAACATGCCGATGAAATGGCAAAATCACTCGGAAAGTTGTACCGATAGCTTGACGACTGGAGACTTCAATTTGACCACCCAGTTCGTGGATATATTCACGACTCTCAAACATACCAATTCCCATCCCTGCCGATTTTGTAGACTCAAAGGGCTTGAATAGCCGCTCACGAATGAATTCCTCGCTCATGCCTTGACCAGTATCTTTGATTTCAATGACTACAAAAGCTTCCTGCTTCGAAATACGGATTGTTACTTTGCCATCCTTGGGTGTGGCTTCAACAGCATTCTGAATAATATGGCCAATCACTCTCTCAAGACGATCCCAATTAGCTGCCACCATCAGGTCATGGTCTAGTATCTCAAGCTCAGGTTTAGGCTCAAAGACAGATTTTAACGCCAATGCCTGCCGTAATAATTTGTCAATGAAAAGTGGTGCAGAATGCTCAATGGAAGAACCTCTGCTCAGTTTATGTAGAAGCAGCTTCATTTTCTGAACAGAATAATCTAGCGTATCAAGCATATCTTTCTGAAATTCAGGATTATTCTTATGCTTTTCGGCATTGGAAAGTAATAGTGATAACTGGGAAACCAAATTTTTCAGATCATGCACTATAAAAGTAGACATGCGATTGAACGATTCAAATTGACGTGCAATTATTAGAGCGTTAGTCGATTCCTGTTGGGCAAGATAACTCGCAGCTTGGCTACCCGCAATTTTGAGCAGATCAATCACTTCCCAATTTAACTTAATTCTACTTCTGGGCTGCGTTAATATCATAAAACCAAACAACTTCCCCAGCAGAATTAGGGGAACTATCAGCCAACCTTTAGGAAAAACTCGTAACCATTGAGGAATAAAGATTGCACCGTATTTATCAGGATTTGCGTCATATTCCTGCAGATCTATCACCCACTGCTTGTTTTCCAGAAACTGACAAAGAGAACCGCTTGCAGATTCGGATTCATTGGGCAAACTTATATTCCAATGAGCCACAGGCTCGCAATTGCCTGATTCTCGGCTAATGAACAATGCACCCCCTGGACTTTCCACGAGTGCGGCTATCGCTTGGATGGTACGTTCGCCCAGCCCATGGCCGTGCTCGGAAAGCGTACGTGTAAAGCCTAACCATTCCTCACGATAATCGTAATTATAATTATAAAAATGCTTACTGATGAACACCTTAAGCCATGAGCGAAAAACTCCCGAGAATAGTATACCAACGAGCAAAGCCACAGCGCCGAACGAAAAAGTCACTTGCATGACAGCTCCCCAGCTCCCCCCGAAAAAACGCAGGTAATAGCCCGCGGCTGACATAGCCAATAAATACAGAGCAGTGCCTAGCAGTGTTGCAGAATGAAATAAAATACGACGCGATACTGAGATACCCAATGACCACCGAGGGTTACGTGCTGCCGACACGGCAACTAGAGGAACAATCAGGGCATTGACTGCTCCTCTGGCAGTCCAAATTTCCATATTAACTTGCCTGAACAACATAGCATCGCTATATAAATAAAAATCATAGGCAAACATACCTCCGATTCCAAAACAGGCAAACTTTATTCCCCACCGTCCTTTAGCGGGAGTATTTCGATAAAGCTGTTCTACCAAGAGCATGCCCATAACCGCAATTACCACACGGCCAACGATGTCCGTCATAAAACCTGTCTCTCCTTGAGGAGGTTCAAGTTTCCAGTAGGTATAAATGTTCACAAGTAAGAGTAAACAATAAAACGCTACGATACCAACCACATAGGGTTTTAATTTAAACTTAAAAGGAGGCAAGGAATTTGTTTGTTGGAAAGGCCCCAGTAACATTAACAGAAAGATAGACCACCCT